>JBBISV010000062.1:0-16156 GCA_037441085.1 Gammaproteobacteria bacterium
GCGGCCAAGGCGCTGATCGGCGAAATCGCCGGCCGCGTCCCCGCGGCGCCGCTCGCGGCGCGCACCGCGGAGATCCTGGCCGAACTGCGCGCCGGCGAGGAGGCACAGGAGGGTCTCGCCGCGGCGATCGAGCGCCGGCCGCCGGCGTGGAGCCTCTGATGTTCTCGCGCCTGTTGATCGCCAACCGCGGCGAGATCGCCTGCCGGGTGATCCGCACCGCGCGCCGTCTCGGCGTGCACACGATCGCCGTGTACTCCGACGCCGACGCCGGCGCGCGTCACGTGCGCCTCGCCGACGAGGCCTGGCACCTCGGCCCGGCGGCGCCGCGCGACAGCTATCTGTCGATCGAGCGGGTCGTCGCGGTCGCACGCGCCGCGGCGGCCGATGCGATCCATCCGGGATACGGGTTCCTGTCCGAGAGCGCGGCCTTCGCCTCCGCGTGCGCCGCCGCCGGCATCGCCTTCGTCGGACCCTCCGCGGCCGCGATGGCCGCGATGGGCTCGAAGAGCGCCGCGAAGCAGGTGATGCAGCGCGCGGGCGTCCCGGTGCTGGCCGGCTACCACGGCGCGGATCAGTCGCGCGAGCGGCTGCGGCGCGAGGCGCTCGCACTCGGCTTTCCGTTGATCATCAAGCCGAGCGGCGGCGGCGGGGGCAAGGGGATGTACATCGTCGCCGGTGAGGACGCCCTGGACCCCGCGCTTGAAGGAGCAATGCGCCTCGCCGCGAGCGCGTTTGCCGATCCCACGCTGCTGCTCGAGCGCCACCTGCCCGCGCCGAGGCACGTCGAGGTGCAGGTGCTGTGCGACACGCAGGGCCGCGCGCTGCATCTGCATACGCGGGACTGCTCGGTCCAGCGCCGCCACCAAAAGCTGATCGAGGAGGCGCCGGCCCCGGATATCGGCGAGGATACGCGCGCGCGCCTGCACGGCGCGGCGCTCACGGCCGCCACGACGGTCGGCTACGTCGGGGCGGGGACGGTGGAGTTCCTGTGCGCCGGCGACGGGTTCTGGTTCCTGGAAATGAACACGCGGCTGCAGGTCGAACATGGGGTCACCGAGCGGCTGTTCGACATCGATCTCGTCGAGTGGCAGCTGCGGATCGCGTCGGGCGAGGCACTGCCGTTCGCGCAATCCGATTTCAGACCGCGCGGTCACGCGATCGAGGCGCGGATCTGCGCCGAGGATCCGCAGGCCGGCTTTGCGCCTTGCGCCGGGCGGCTCGATCATCTGCGCTGGCCGGCGGAGTCCGCGCAACTGCGCGTGGACTCCGGCTTCGATTGCGGTGACCTAGTACCGAGCGAGTACGACTCGCTGCTCGGCAAGCTGATCGCAGGCGGCGGCAACCGGCGCGAGGCGGTCGGCGCGCTGCGCCGCGGACTCGATTCGCTGCGGATCGCCGGCGTCGCGACCAACGCCGGCTGGCTCGCCGCCGCGCTCGCGTTGCCCGCCTTTTCCGAGGCCGCGCCGACCACGCGCTTCGTCGAAGACCAGTCCGGGATCCTGAATGGGGCGCGTCCGCCGGATGGCGACGATCTGGCGCTGGCCGCGGCGGTTTTCGTGCTCGATCTCGGCGCATCGACGCCGGCCGAGCGGTCGCCATGGGCCGCCGGCGACGGCTTCCGCGTCAACCTCGCGCCGCGGCGAACCGTCCGGCTGTTCGTCGATGGCGTCGAGCGCCGGGTGACGGCGACCGACGCGGGATCGGCGCTGCGTTTGGCGAGCGATCTTGGCGAGCGGGTGGTCGCGATTGCCGCGGACGGTCCCGGCCCGACGCTGGACGTCGCGATCGACGGCGTGCGGCGCCGCCGCGATTGGTTCCGCGACCGCAACCGTCTGTGGCTCTGGCGCGGAGCCGAGCGGCTCCAATTCGACCTCGATGATCCGCGCCGCGGAACGGAGCGTGCGCCGGGTCCCGAAGGCGAGCTGGTTGCGAGCCTGCCGGGCACGGTCGCCGCGGTGCTGGTGACGGCCGGACAGTGCGTGGAGGCCGGCGCAACTCTGGTCGTGGTCGAAGCGATGAAAATGGAGCACGCGGTGCGGGCGCCGCGGGCCGGCCGCGTCACCCGCGTGCACTACGCGCCCGGCGACCGTGTGCCCGAAGGAGCGGTCCTGGTTGATCTGTCCGACGTCGATCCCGCCCCTGACCCGGAGCCGGCCCGGGACTAAAGCTTGCGGCGGCGCGGCCGATTATTGTTTAACTGATTCCTGCCGCGGCGGTTGCCTCGTGTCTGACACTGACGTTTGGAAGCACAAGTACCGCGATACGCTGCTCGAAATGGAGCACGCGGAGCGGCATTGGCGGCGGGTCGAGAAGATCCTGCGCCGCCTCGTCAACCGGCTCTGCGCCGCGAACATGGGCGCGGCCGCCGCGCTCGACGATGACCTCGCGGCGATCGCCGCCGCCAACCGGCGCGATGCCGACGCGGAGGAACTGGAGCAACTCGCCGCGGCGCTGACGCAGACGCTCGCGGCCATCGACGACCGGGCCCCGCCACCGCCCGCCCCGAGGCCGCCCGCGGAGCTGTCGCCCGCGGAGTTGGCGCCGGTGGAGCTGCGGGGCGAGGCGGCGGCATCCGGTCTGTGGACGTCCACGCGTGCGGCCGTCGGCACGCTGCTGACCCGCCTCGCCGGTGCGCCGGATCCCGACCTCGCGCGGGTGCGAACCGATGAGGTGCTCGCGGCGGTCGTGCTGCGCGCCGCCGACCTGGTCGCGAGCCACCGCGCATCGATCGAGCGCGAGCGCTCGGAGGCAGCCGCGGTGCTGGCGCGTGTCGGTCATCGTCTCGAGGAACTCGCCGTCTTCTTTGACTCCTCGACCGACACCGCGCGCTCGAGTCTCGCGGCAACCCAAACCCTGAACGCCGACGTTCTCGCGAAAGTGCGCGAATTGTCGCAAGAGACCCAGGCGGCGACCGACCTGCACGCCCTGCAGACGCTGGTCGACGATGGACTGCGGTCGATGGACCAATGCGTGCGCGACTTTCGCGAGCGCGAGGAGGCGCGGCACACCGCGCAGTCCGAGCGCGCGGACGCCATGCGCGAGCGCATCGCCTCGCTGGAGGGCGAGACCCGGGAATTGAACCGCAAGCTCGCCGCCGAGCGGCAGATCGCCCGCATCGACGCGCTGACCGGCGTCGCGAACCGCAAGGCGTTCGACGAACGGCTCACGCAGGAGATCAAGCGCTGCGGACGCGAGGGCGGGACGGCGGTGTTGATGATCTGGGACATCGACAATTTCAAGAGCGTCAACGACAGCTACGGACACCGCGCCGGCGACGTCGTGATCCGGAGCGTCGCTAAATGTCTGGCCGGAGCCGTCCGCGCCACCGATTTCATCGCCCGTGTCGGCGGCGAGGAATTCGCGCTGATTCTCTGCGCCACCACGGGGCTCGCCACGCTGCCGCTCGCCGAGCAGATGCGCAAGGCCGTTGCCGAGTTGCGCTTTCATTTCCGCGGCACGCCGGTGCCGGTGACCGCCTCCTGCGGCATCGCCGAGTTCGGCGCGGTCGACAGCGCCGAACTTGCGTTCGAGCGTGCCGACGCCGTGTTGTACCGGGCCAAGACCGCCGGCCGCAATCGCTGCCTCGCCGCGTAGCGCGCCGCGCTGTTACCATGGCCGTCGATGCGGGCGGTTCTGTTGCAATTCGGGGTTCTGCTGTTCAGCGCCGCACTGGTCGCGATGCTGACGCGGCGCTTGCGCATGCCCTACACCGTGGGCCTGGTGCTCGCCGGCATCGGCCTTGCGTTCCTGCCGTTTCACGTCAATCTGCAGCTGTCGAACGAACTCATCTATTCGGTGTTCCTGCCGCCGCTCGTGTATGAGGCGGCCTTGTACATGCGCTGGCCGCAGTTCCGGCGCGATCTCCCCGTGGTCGGGTTGCTGGCGACGCTGGGACTCGCGCTCGCGGCGCTCGTCACCGCGGTCGGCATGCGTTACGCGGCCGGCTGGCCTTGGTCGAGCGCGGTCGTGTTCGGCGTGCTGATCGCGGCGACGGACCCGGTGTCGGTGATCGCGACCTTCAAGGAGGCGGGGGTGCACGGCCGCCTGCGCGGCCTGGTCGAGGCGGAGAGCCTGTTGAACGATGGGACCGCGGCGGTCGCCTTTTCGGCGGCGCTCGCCTACGCGGCCGGCGACGGCGGCGATGCGCTGCGGACTGCCGGGTCGCTGGTGCTGTCGATCGGCGGCGGCATCGCCTGCGGCGCGGCCGCGGGGTTCGCGCTGACGCTGCTCGCCGGGCGCAGCAAGGATCATCTGGTGGAAATCACGTTCTCGACGCTGACCGCGTACGGATCGTTTCTTCTCGCCGAGCACTGGCATTTCTCCGGCGTGATCGCCGCGCTCGCCGCGGGACTCGTGACCGGGAACTTCCGCGGTCCGAGCGGCGCGTCCGGGGGCGGACACGCGGCCGTGCGCGCGTTTTGGGAATATGCCGGCTTCGTGATCAACTCCTTCGTGTTCCTGCTGATCGGCAGCCGTGAGGCGGAACTGCATTTCGACGGCCTGTGGCGTCCGGTCGTGGCCGCGATCGTGCTGGTGACCCTCGGCCGCGCGGTCGCGATCTATCCTCCGTGCGCGTTGTTCGCGCGCAGCCGCCTGCGGGTCGCGATGAACCACCAACACGTGTTGTTCTGGGGCGGCCTGCGCGGCGCGCTCGCGCTCGCCCTCGCGCTCGAACTGCCCGCAACGCTGCCGCTCCACCGCGACATCATGACCGTCTCGTTCGCCGTGGTCGCATTCTCGATCTTCGCCCAGGGCCTGACGATGACGCCGCTGTTGCGACGCCTCGGCCAGATCGAAGGCGCGCGCGGGCGCCCACCCGCCGCGCAGCCCGAGCACTGAGCGTCGACGGCGGCACCGCCCGTTCAGCGGCTATTCGGCGTCGGCCTGTGCCGCGGGCGCGGCGCGCTGGAACGCCGCGAGGCCCATACAGGCCTCGTGCACCGCGAGAATGGTGGGATAGGGCTCGACGGGGATGTTGAAGCGTCGCGCATTGAACACCTGCGGCACCAGGCAGCAATCGGCGAGCCCCGGCCGTTCGCCGTGGCAATAAGGTCCCTCGGGCCGGCCCCGGCGCAGCATCGCCTCGAGCGCCTCGAAGCCGATTTCCACCCAATGGCGATACCAGCGGGCGCGCCGCGCCTCGTCGAGTTCGAGTTCGTGGGCGAGGTAGCGCAGCACGCGCAGGTTGTTGAGCGGATGCATGTCGCAGGCGACCGCCAGCGCGAGCGCGCGCACCCGCGCCCGTTCCAACGCACCGGCCGGCAACAGCGACGGCTCGGGGTGCGTTTCCTCGAGATATTCGAGGATTGCGAGCGACTGCGTGAGCACGTTGCCGTCGACGTCGAGGGCCGGGATCAGTCGCGCCGGATTGCGCGCCGCGAATTCCGTGGTGCGGTGCTGTCCGCCGTCGCGCTGCAGGTGCACGGGCACCGCGTCGTATTCCAGGCCCTTCAGCGCGAGGGCGATGCGCACGCGAAACGCGGCGGAACTGCGGTAATAGGTGTACAGGGTCAGCATCGGGGTGTTCTCCGGCGGGCCGTATGGCCCAGTGTATCCGGTTTCGCGTCCGGTGCCGCCCGGCGGAAGCCCGGGCTAAAGATTGCGCCGCCGCTGCCGACTCAATGGTCAATGGGAACTTCCGCGGACACGGGTATCCGATCATGAGCAGCTTCTTCGAGTGGGACAATTCCAAGTTCAGCCTCGGCGTGCGTGAAATGGACGGTGAGCATCAGACGCTGATCGGCTTGATGAACAAGCTGCACAGTCTGTACGAGACGGGCGCCGCCGCGCCGATCGTCGGCAAGGCCCTGACCGATTTCGTGAATTACACGGTCAAGCATTTCGCCGACGAGGAAGCGTACATGGCGCGCGTGGGCTATCCGGAACTGCGCATCCATACCGGCGTCCACAAGACGCTGCTCGGCCGCGTGACCGAGTTCGTGCAGGAATTTCAGCGCACCGGCAAGCTGACTCCGCAGTTCTTCATGTTCCTGAAGACCTGGCTCAAGGCGCACATTTGCGGCGTCGACGCGCGCTACGCCAAATTCGTGGCCGAAGCCGCGGCCTGATCCGCGCCGCGGGCTTGAGCCCGGACCGGTGAATCGTGGATGATGCCGCGACGGCATGCCACGACCCCGGAGAGCGGATTTGAATTTTGCGCGAAGCTGGATCATCGGCCTCGGGCTCGCGTGCCTCGCGCCGCAAGCCCCGGCGCACGCGGCCGCGCCCGCGATCACGGTGTTCGCCGCGTCCTCCCTGACCGAGGCGGTCGGGGATCTGGCGCAGGCGTTCGAACGGGCCTCGGGGCTGCGCGTGAAGACGTCGTTCGCCGCGAGTTCGGCGCTCGCGCGCCAGATTGCAAGCGGCGCGCCGGCCGACCTGTTCATCTCCGCGGACACCGCGTGGATGGATGATTTGCAGTCCCGCGGCCTGATTCGGGCCGCGACGCGCCGCGATCTCGCCGGCAACTCGCTCGTGTTGATTGCGCCCGCGGCCAGCCGGTTGCGGTTGACCATCGGGCCGCATTTTCCGATCGGCGCCGCGCTCGGGGGCGGCCGTCTCGCGATCGGGGATCCGGACTCCGTCCCCGTCGGTCGCTACAGCCGGGCGGCGCTCACCGCCCTCGGCGTGTGGCCGGACGTGGCGGCGCATCTGGTGCGCGCGGACAACGTGCGCGTCGCGCTCGAATTCGTGGCCCGCGGCGAGGTGCCGCTCGGGATCGTCTATAGAACCGACGCGATCATCGATCCCGGCGTCAGGATCGTCGGCGAATTTCCGGCCACGACGCATGCGCCCATCGTCTATCCGGCGGCGCTCACGATGGGCGCGCACGTCGGCGCGGGCCGTCTGCTCGCGTTCATGCGCGGCCCCGTCGGCGCCGCGATCTTCGCGAAATACGGGTTCAAGCAGCTCCATTGACGAGGATGGGATGGCCACACCGCAACGCCTGATCGATTTGCGCAGCGATACCGTGACCCGGCCGACGCCGGCGATGCGCATCGCGATGGCCGAGGCGGTGGTCGGCGACGACGTCTATGGCGACGACCCGACCGTCAACCGCCTGCAGGCGTTCGCCGCCGGGCGCTTCGGCTTCGAGAGCGCGCTGTTCTTCCCGACCGGCACGCAGAGCAATCTGGCCGCGTTGATGGCCCATTGCGGGCGCGGCGACGAGTACCTGGTCGGCCAGGAGGCGCATACTTATAAATATGAGCAGGGCGGCGCGGCGGTGCTCGGCAGCATACAGCCCCAGCCGCTCGCGAATTCGGGCGACGGCTCGATCGCGCTCGAGAGCATCGCCGCGGCGATCAAACCCCGGGACATCCATTTCGCCCGTACGCGGCTGCTCGCGCTCGAGAACACGATCGGCGGCAAGGTGCTGCCGCCGGAATACGTGCGCGCGGCGACGCGCTTCGCCCATGATCGGGGCCTCGCGACGCATCTCGACGGCGCGCGGCTTTACAACGCGATCGTGCGGCTGGGGATAGACGAACGGGCCGCTGTCGAGGGATTCGACTCGGTGTCGCTGTGCCTCTCCAAGGGTCTGGGCGCGCCCGCCGGCACCTTGTTGCTCGGCTCGGCGCCGTTCGTCGACGCCGCGCGACGCTGGCGCAAGGCGCTGGGCGGCGGGATGCGTCAGGCCGGAATTCTCGCGGCGGCCGGCCACTATGCGCTGATGAATCAGGTTTCGCGCCTGGAAGAGGACCACGCCAACGCGGCACGGCTCGCCGCGGGGCTACGCGCACTCGGGCTCGATGCGCCCGCGCCGCAGACGAACATCCTGTGGGTCGCGATTCCGCCCGCGTCGGTCGACGGACTGCGGGCGGACCTCGCCGACGCCGGCATCCTGGCGTCGGTCGGCGCGCAAACCCGGCTGGTAACGCACCTTGACGTGTCCCGCGCCGATGTCGAGGCGACCATCGCCGCGTTCGCCGCTCACTTTCGCGGCGCGTGAATCCGCCGCCGCGCCGCGCGCAGGTCCTCGGGGGAGTCGACGTCCGCCGCGGCCGACGGCATCGGTACGAATCGACGGCGGTCGGCGGGCAGCACGCGGAGCCAGTCGCGCAAGCCGACGTCCCCTTCGAGCCGCCGCACCGCGGGAAACTGCGTGCGCGGCAGGATCAGCGGCACGCCGCCGGCGCCGCCGATGCGCCGTGCAACGGTGCGCCGGGGTGAAGCACGCCAGGCGGCGATCAGGCGGACTAGGTCGCGCCGATCCAAATGCGGCAGGTCGACCGGCACGATCAGCACCGCCGAGGCGGCGCGGGCGTGCGCGACGCCCACACGCACGGAACTCGACAAGCCGAGCGACCGTTGACGGTTGACGTGCAGACCGCAGCGCAGACCCGCCAATTCGAGCGCGGCGCGGCGACTCCGGGGCGCGACGACAGCGGCCATGCCGGCGGCGTCCAGCGTCGCGAGGAGGCGCGCGGTCCGGCGCAGCATCGCGACCCCACGGACGCGCGCGATCGCTTTAGGCGAACCGAGCCGGCGCGATTGCCCGGCGCACAGGATCACGATCCAAAGCCGCGGTCCGCTGCGGGGGTTCATGATCCGGATGGTGCCATGAAAGCGGGCGCGGCCGACCGCCGCCGCGCGGTCAGCGCACGCGGATTTTCGTTTCCGCGAATTAGCTGATAGTATTCGTCGCCCTTTCCGGGGGGCCGGAAGTGCGTATCCGGGGGAGTAGCTCAGTTGGGAGAGCGTCGCGTTCGCAATGCGAAGGTCGAGGGTTCGATCCCCTTCTCCTCCACCATTTCCTGACGAGGACCGGAGCGCGTAGCCGCTCCGGTCCGCCCTGGCATGCCCCGGTAGCTCAGTGGATAGAGCGAATGCCTCCTAAGCGTTAGGTCGCAGGTTCGATTCCTGCCCGGGGCACCACTCGGCAGTGGTCCGGGGCCAACGCGGGCCGGCGAATCAGCGCCGCAACAACGCCTCGAGCTTCCGATCCTGTCCGTAGATGTCGTCGAAGAACAGCACGCGGCCCGATTCGGTCGCCACCGCGGTGCCGTACAGGATCATCACCGGCACCGGATGCGGCAGCGTCACCCGCATCGCATCGGCACCGTTCATCGCCGCCTCGATGCGGGCATCGTCCCAGACTCCCGGACCCTGGCGCAGCACGTAGCGCGCGAGCGCGACCGGATCGCTGACGCGGATGCAGCCGTGGCTGTAGGCGCGGCGGCTTTGCGCGAACAAATGGCGGGCCGGCGTCGAGTGCATGTACACGTCGTGCGCGTTCGGAAACAGGAACTTGATCAGGCCGAGCGCATTGTCGGGCCCCGGCCGCTGGCGCAGACGCAGCCGCCCGGCGGCGAGTGCCGCGATTGCCGCGGGCGACGCGGCGACCACCGGCGAATCGTCGCGCTGTCCGGCGACGAGTTCCAGGTGGTTGCGGGCCAGGTATCCGGGATGCGAGCGGATCTCGGGCAGCATCTCCCGCAGCGTGATGCTGCGCGGAACGTCCCAGTACGGCCGGAACACCACCGTCGTCAGCGCACCGGTGAACACGGGCGTGCTGGTGCGCGGATAGGCCTCGCCGACGATGACCGGCATTTGGAGCAGTCCGGCGGCGCGATCCTGAACCGTCGCGAACGCGAACAGCCGGAATTGCGGAATGTTGACGATGATCGGCGGGGCGGTGAATGCCGGCAGCCAGCGCCAGCGTTCCAGCGTCAGTTCGATCTGCCGGACCCGCACCGCCATCGGCGTCGTGAGCACCGCGAAAGTTTGCCGCCCGAGAATGCCGTCGGCCGTGAGCCCATGCCGTTCCTGGAACCGCGTCAGCGCCGCGACCAGGGCCGGGTCGATCACCGCGGCGGCCGCCGACGGTTGTGCATCGACGGCGCCGGCCGGAGCGAGATCGCCGACCGCGCGCAGCCGCCGCCGCAGCGCGTCGGCTCCGGCGTAGCTGTCGCCGGCGCGCAGGCTTCGCTTCGGCAGCGGCGCGAGCCGCGTCAAGCCGGGCTCGGCCTGCAGCGCCCGATAAAACGCGAGCGCGTGTTCGAGCAGCCGGTAGTGCAGGAACGGCGGCTCGACGGCCGCGATCGAGCGGGCGACGTCCGTCGAGGAGGCGAGCGCGCGCACCGTCGCGGCGACGTCCAAATCCTCCCGCCGTGGACCGATCTCGAATCCCGCCGCCCGGGGATTGACGCGGCCGTAGTGCAGATTGCCGACCAGCCGGATCGCGGCGCGCGATAATGCGACGTCGAATTGCATCCGTTCCGCATCCGACGCCGGCGGCGTCGCGGCGAGGCGCGCCTCGAGGTCCGCGATCGGTGCCGCCCCATAGTCGCGCGGGTTCAAGCCGAAGACGCGGGCACGCGCGAGCGTCGCCGCCAGCGCCGCGCCTTGCGGGGTCACCCGCGACTCCTCACTCCACAGCGGCCCCGGGTGTCCGGCATAGACCCGTTGCAGCAGGACATCCTCCCGCGCTGCCGGGCGTCCCGGCAGCGCGGTCACCGCGGCACCGGCCGGCAACGCCAGCGCGAGCAGGGGAATCAGGAGACGCAGACGGCGTGGATTCATCCTGACGATCATACCGACCCGGCGCACGCGCGCCAAAACGCGTAAAATCAGGCGACCGATGCCGACCGCAGAAATCCCTTGATCATGCCGGACCCGTGCGGCGCGGCGGCCGCGCCATGAGTTCGGCGGGCGGCGGCGCCGCCGCGCGTTCCGGAGAACCGGGCACCGTCGCGATCACCTTCGTGATCGCGGCGCTCGCGGCCGCGCGCGCCCGGCGCCTCGATGCCGACGCGCTGCTCGCGCGCGTCGGCCTGTCGCCGCATCTGCTCGAAGTCCCGCAGGCGCGCGTCTCGGTGAAACAATACGGTGAATTGTGGCGGCTGCTCGCGACCACGCTGGACGATGAGTTCTTCGGCCAGGACTCGCGGCGGATGAAGTCCGGCAGTTTCGCGATGCTGTGCCGCACGCTCATCCACTGCCGCACGCTCGGTCAGGCGCTCGACCGCAGCCTGCGCTTCTACCGGCTGATCCTCGACGACATACAGGGCATCGTCGCGCGCGCGGGCACCGAGGCGCGCATCGAGGTGCACGCCACCGCCGGCGGCGCCTCGCAGCGCGTGTTCGCCCATGAGACCTTCCTGATGTTGGTGTACGGGGTCGCCTGCTGGCTGATCGGCCGGCGTATTCCGATCGAGCGGGCGCAGTTCAGCTACGCGGAGCCGGCGCACGCCGCGGAATACCGGCTGATGTACTGCACTTCGCTGCGGTTCGGGCAGCCCTGCACGTCGATCACGTTCGATGCGGCCGCGCTCGATCTGCCGGTCGTGCAGAACGAACGCACCCTCAAGGAGTTCCTGCGCGCCGCGCCGGAGAACATCATCGTCAAATACAAGAACGGCAGCAGCATCGGCGCGCGGGTCCGGCGCCGGCTGCGGCAGACGGCGCCGGGGGAGATGCCGGAGTTCGAGACGCTCGCTCGGGAGATGCACATGACGCCGGCGACGTTGCGCCGCCGCCTGCACGAGGAAGGCGCCTCGTTCCAATCCATCAAGGATCAACTGCGCCGGGACCTGGCGGTGCGCTACCTGACCCATTCGAACCGCAGCGTGATGGACATCGCGCTCGAACTCGGCTTCTCGGAGCGCAGCTCCTTTCACCGCGCGTTCCGCAAGTGGACCGGCGCATCGCCGGGGGAGTTCCGGCGCGCGCAGTGTGGCGGATTCTCTCAGGAAATTTGATCTGTTTGGTCACTGGAAGGCGGGTCCCTTGTGTCTATAGTTTTCAGTCAACGCGAGGAGAATTCGATGAAGTTCCACGAGGAGCGCCGATGAACGGCGCGGTCGAAGCCTCCGCCGGCGCGCGGCTGCGCGCGGCGGTTGCCGCCGAGCGTCCGCTGCAGGTCGTCGGTGCGATCAACGCCTACGCGGCGCGCCTCGCGGCCGCGTGCGGTTTCAAGGCGCTCTACCTGTCGGGCGGAGGCGTAGCCGCCAACTCGCTCGGTCTGCCGGATCTCGGGATCAGCACGATGGACGACGTGTTGATCGACGTACGGCGCATCACGGACGCCTGCTCCCTGCCGCTGCTGGTGGATGCCGACACCGGCTGGGGCGGCGCGTTCAACATCGCGCGCACGGTCAAGTCCTTCGCCAAATTCGGCGCCGCGGGGCTGCACATCGAGGATCAGGTGCAGGCGAAGCGCTGCGGCCATCGCCCGGGCAAGGAGGTCGTCTCCAAGGAAGAGATGGTCGACCGCATCAAGGCCGCTGTCGACGCCCGTACCGACCGGCAGTTCGTGATCATGGCGCGCACCGATGCGCTCGCCGGGGAGGGCATCGACCGGGCGCTCGAGCGCGCCGTCGCCTGCGTCGAGGCCGGAGCCGACATGGTGTTCCCGGAGGCGGTCACCGACCTGCCGACCTACCGGCGCTTCAAGGATGCCGTGAAGGTGCCGGTGCTCGCCAACATCACCGAGTTCGGCCAGACGCCGCTGTTCTCGCGCGAGGAACTCGGCGCGGCCGGTGTCGACCTGGTGCTGCACTGCTGTTCGGCGTATCGCGCGATGAACGCTGCCGCGCTCGCGACGTACGAGGCGATCCGCCGCGACGGCACCCAGAGGAACGTCGTCGGCACCATGCAGACGCGCGCCGACCTGTACCGCTACCTGGACTACCACGCGTACGAAGAGAAATTGGACCGGCTGTTCGCGGCCGGCAAAGAAAAATGACCGCTGTTCGAGGAGATGACGATGCCGCAGGGTGACAACCCGGTCCCGGGATTCAAGGCCAAGAAATCGGTCGCGCTGTCCGGCGTCGTCGCGGGCAACACCGCGCTGTGCACCGTCGGCCGGACCGGCAACGACCTGCATTATCGCGGCTATGACATCCTCGACCTGGCGACCACCTGCGAGTTCGAGGAAATCGCCCATTTGTTGGTGCACGAGCGGCTGCCGAACGCCGCCGAGCTGGCATCCTACAAGGCGAAGCTGCGCTCGATGCGCGGCCTGCCGCGGCCGGTTCTCGAGGTGCTCGAGCGTCTTCCGGCGTCGAGCCACCCGATGGACGTGCTGCGCACCGGCGTGTCGGCGCTCGGGTGCCTGGAGCCGGAGGCCGATTCGCACGCGGCGGCCGGAGCGCGGGACATCACGGACCGACTGCTCGCCTGCCTGGGATCGATGCTCTGCTATTGGCATCATTTCGCGCGGGACGGCCGCCGGATCGAACTGCGGACCGATGATGATTCGATCGGCGCGCATTTCCTGCACCTCCTGCACGGCAGGAAGCCCCCGGAGGCCTGGGTGCGCGCGATGCACACCTCGCTGATCCTGTACGCGGAGCATGAGTTCAACGCCTCCACCTTCACCGCGCGCGTGATCGCCGGCACCGGGTCCGACCTGTATTCGAGCATCGCCGGCGCGATCGGCGCGCTGCGCGGGCCCAAGCACGGCGGTGCCAACGAGGTCGCCTACGAAATCCAGAGCCGCTACGCGACGCCGGACGAGGCGGAAGCGGACATCCGGCGGCGGGTCGCGGAAAAGGAGGTCATCATCGGCTTCGGGCATCCCGTCTACACGATTTCCGATCCGCGCAATCAGGTCATCCGCGAGGTCGCGCACGGCCTCGCGGCCGACGCGGGCGACATGAAGCTGTTCGAGATCGCCGCCCGCCTCGAGGCGACGATGAAGGCGGTCAAGAACATGTTTCCGAACCTGGACTGGTTCTCGGCCGTTTCCTATCACCTGATGGGCGTGCCGACGGCGATGTTCACGCCGCTGTTCGTGATGAGCCGCACCAGCGGTTGGGCCGCGCACGTGATCGAACAGCGCGAGGACGGCAAGATCATCCGGCCGAGCGCCAACTACACCGGTCCCGACGGCCTGAAGTTCGTGCCGCTCGCGCAGCGCTCATGACGCCCCGGCGCCGGCGGCAATCTGACGGGAGACTCGGATGAAGCTTGCGGTGATCACGGGTGCGGCACAGGGCTTGGGCTTGCGAACCGCTGCCTTGTTGGGCGGGCGGGGATACGCGCTGCTGCTCATCGACCGCCAGGACCAGGACGATGCGCTCTCGCGGCTGCGCGCCGCGGGGGCCGCGGCTGACGCGTTGCGCGGGGACGTGGCCTCGGAGGAATTCGTCGACGGCATCGCGCGCTGGGTCGGCGCGAAGTGCGGGGCGGCCGACGTGCTGGTCAACAACGCCGGCGTGAGCCTGATCTGTCCGGCGGAGACGACGAGCGCCGCCGACTGGCAGCGCGTGATGAACGTGAACCTGTTCGCGCCGTTCCTGCTTTGCCGCGCGCTCGGCGCGCAGATGCTCGGGCGGCGATCCGGCAGCATCGTCAACGTGGCGTCGGTGGCGGGCCTCGCCGGAGTCAGTCACCGCAGCGCCTACAACGCCTCCAAGCACGGACTCGTCGGCCTCACCCGCACGCTAGCGGCGGAGTGGGGCGGCCGCGGCGTTCGCGTCAACGCCGTTTGCCCGGGCTGGATCAAGACGGAAATGGACGCCGCCGATCAGGGCAGCGGCGCGTATTCCGACGCCGATATCGTCGACCGCGTGCCGATGGCCCGGTTCGCGCGGCCGGACGATGTCGCCGAGGCGATCGCCTTTCTCGCCGACTCCGAGCGCAGTGCCTTCGTCAACGGGGTCAGCCTGCCGGTCGACGGCGGCTGGATCGCCGATGCAAGCTGGGAGAATCTGCGCCGCAAAACGCGGCCGTAGCGCCGCGCGCCTACTCGAGCGCCTGGTACACGAGCGCGCGCAGCATCGAGCGGTAGCGCGCGCGCCTCGCCGCGTTCGGTTCCTGCAACATCAGGATGAATATCAGTCGCTCCTGAGGATCGACCCAAAAGTAGGGGCCCGTTGCGCCGCCCCAAAAATAGTCGCCGGCGGAACCCGGCACCGGGGACAGACCCGGGGCGACGCGCACGCCGAGTCCGAGGCCGTAGCCCTGGCCAAGCTCCGGCAGCGGCGCCGCGAGACCCAGATCCCGCGTGTGCGGGCCGAAGCCCAGGCCCTCGGGCAGATGGTTGCTCGTCATCCAGTCGACGGTCTTGCGGGCGAGCACCCGCACGCCGTCGACCTCGCCGCGGCTCAACAGCATCCGGCAGAAGCGGGCGTAGTCGGCCGCCGTGGACAACAGGCCGCCGCCGCCGGAGCACCAGTGCGTTGCTCTGGCCGGATCGAACGGCGGCAAGGCGGCCGCGGCGCCGGGCGTGGCGGTCGCCTGGGCCTCGGCGAGGCGGTGCTGCGCCGCCGGCTTGATGCCGAATCCGGTGTCCGCCATGCCGAGCGGTCCGGTGATGTGTTCGGCGAAGTAACGGTCCAAGCCGAGTCCCGACACCACTTCGACGACGCGGCCCAGCACGTCGGTCGACATGCCGTATTCGAACGTCGTGCCCGGCTGGAACGCGAGCGGCAGGCCGGCCAGCTTGTCGACGAGTTCCGCGTTCGTCTGCCCTTCGTCGAGCAGATTCGCGCTCCGGTAGGCGCGATGCACGAGCGTGTCGCCGAGCGGCCCATAGGTGAACCCGGCGGTGTGACGCAGCAAGTCGTGGATGGTCATCGGCCGGCGCGCCGGCTCCAGGATCAGCGTGGGTTCGCCGCTGTTCGGGTCGATGCCGTCGCGGCCCACCGCCGGGGAGCCGAGCGCCGGCAGGTAGCGGGCCACGGGGTCGGCGAGCGTGATCTCGCCGCGCTCGACCAGCTGCAGCGCCGCGGCCGCGGTGACCGGCTTCGTCATCGATGCGATCCGGAATATGCAGTCGGGTGCCATGCGCCGTCGCTCGGCCCGATTCTGAAACCCAAAGGATTCGAAGTAGACCAGGCGGCCGTCGTGGACGATCAGCGCGACCGCGCCCGGAATCGTCTCGTCGTCGACATCCGCCTTGAGTCGGTCGGACAGCCGCTGCAGCCGCGTCGCGGAGAATTCGCCGGCGATGGTGCGCATGGACCGCATTATGGCAGTGCCGCGCGCCCGGGTGAAAATTCCTCGCACTTCGGGCGGATTATGACGCATTGCGCTTGCCGGGCGGCGCCATCAGCCCGGATAGTGTCGCCGATGGATGACTGCGACGTGCGAGAGCCGGACCGGTTGCGCGGTCCGCCGGCCGCGGCGGCCGCCGAACGGCGCACCGTCGACCGCCGCCGCCGCCGCTGGTGGTCCCTGTTGTACGGCGGATTTCGGCCGCGCCGTC
>JBBISV010000063.1:0-15942 GCA_037441085.1 Gammaproteobacteria bacterium
CAGCCGGACGCATCGACGCGCCAGCGCGCGGCGGCGGCGGCGACCAGCAGGGCGCGGGCGACGGCACCCGCCTCGCGCAGCACCTGCCAATGGCCGCGGGTGCTGGTCGAGCCGCCCGTGATCTGCCCCCCCAACAGCGGCATGGCATACAGTTCCTCGTTGGGCGGCGCATGTTCGACGCGCACCTGGTCCATGCCCACATCGAGTTCCTCGGCCAGCATCATGCAGGCCCCGGTGTAGATGCCCTGGCCCATTTCCACGTTCGGCATCACCAGACGCACGCCGCCGTCCGCGTCGATGCGGATGAACGCGTTCGGCGCGAACGGCGGATTGCCGTCCGCCAGGGCCGCCGCGGCATCGCCCGGCTGGCGTCGCGCGTTGATGGCGGCGACCGCCGTGCCGCGGGGGCCCGCCCATAGAAAGGCGACGGTCAAACCTCCCAGCTTCAGGACATCGCGTCGCGCCGGATCGACCGGTCGGGTGGGCGCCGGCTCCGGCCGCGTCATGCGGCACCCGCCGGCGCGATCGCCTGAGGGACCTCGCGGGCGCCGGTGGCGGCCTGCTTGATCGCGGCCCGGATGCGCACGTAGGTCGCACAGCGGCAGATGTTTCCCGCCATGGCGCCGTCGATCTCGGCGTCGGAAGGATTCGCAATCCGGGCCAGCAATGCCGCCGCCGACATGATCTGACCCGATTGACAGTAACCGCACTGAACCACGTCGACGTCGAGCCACGCTTGTTGCACCTTCCTGCCGATGGGGGTCGCGCCGACGGCTTCGATGGTGGTGATGGCGCGGACACCGACGGCACTGACGGGCAGCACGCAGGAGCGCACGGCCTGTCCATCCAGATGCACCGTGCAGGCGCCGCATTGCGCGATGCCACAGCCGAATTTGGTGCCCGTGAGTCCCACGATGTCGCGCAACACCCACAACAGGGGCATGTCCGCGGGAACATCCACCGAGCGCCGCTGCCCGTTGAGGTTGAGTACAAACATTCCCGTCTCCCGATCCGCTCGACTGGCCGGCGAGTGTAGCCGCAATCCAACGCGAGCGGGGTTTGGCCCGGCGGAGCGGGGTTCGGCCGAGTGCCGCGGCGAGCGCGTGGCGCCCCCGCCGTCCTGCTACGACGCTCGGCGCATCAGGTTAGGTGCCGACGGATCCAAGGGCAGCGTGGAGACGAGCGCCCTGAGGGCGGGTTCCGGGGGTATGTCCTCGGCCGGCAGCCGGATCACCTTGATGCCGGCCGCCCGCAACAACCGGTCCTGGGGCGGATCGCCCCGCGCGCCGCGCCCGCGCCGCGCCGCGGGACCCTCCAGTTCGATCGCGGCAAGCGCGGTGAAGTCCGGCCGGCAGACGACGAAAGCGACGACGGCGTTCCTGACCGCACCGCGACCGTCCAGCGCCACAAGGCGCGACAGCGCGACCTGCGCCAGGATGACGTGGCCGGGGAACGCCCGCATCAAGCGTCCGTACAGCACCCGTTCCGGCCCGTTCAACACGGCTCGTCCGGCGGCCCTATCGTCCATGGATCCGTCCCGCGTGGCTTGCAAGCGGCGAAGTATGCGGTCGGCCGGCGGCTCAATCCGCGAGGCGCGTCGCGAAATCGCCGCAGACCCGCTCGAAAGCCAGGGCCGCGCCCTGCCCCACCCCGACGCAAAGGGTCGCGAGGCCGTAGCGACCCGACCGCCGCTCCAGTTCCTGCACGGCCGCACCGGCGATGCGGGCGCCGGACATGCCGAGCGGATGTCCGAGTGCGATCGCCCCACCGTGGCAGTTGACGTGATCGGCGTCAACCGCGATGCCGAACGCCCGCAGGCAGGCCAACGCCTGCGACGCGAAGGCCTCGTTGATCTCGATCACCTCGAAGTCGGTGATCTTCAATCGCAGCCGGGCGAGCAGCTTGCCGACGGCGGCGCCGGACGCCACCACCATGGCCGCCGCACCGTCGTTGATCGAGGATGCATTGCCCGCGGTGACGGAGCCATCCTCGCGCACGAGGGCCTTGAGACGCGCGAGTCCCTCGAGCGTGGTATCCGGACGCGGCTGCTCGTCGTGCTCCACGCGGCGCGCCTCCGCCGAGCGCTGATAGGGCTGGTCGGCCTTGCATTTGACGAACGGCGCACGGGTCATCGACTCGACGCCGCCGGCGATCGCCAGATCGATGTCGCCGGCGCGGATCGCACGCGCCGCCGCCGCCACCTCCTCCAAGCCGGAGGCGCACAACCGGTTCACGGTCACCCCCGGCACCTGCACCGGCAGGCCGCCCAGCAGCAGCGACATGCGCGCGACGTTGCGGTTGTCCTCTCCCGCCTGGTTGGCGCACCCGAGGAACACCTCGTCGATGGACTCGCGAATCGCCGCGTTGCGCGCCACGAGCCCGCGGATCACCGTCGCCGCCAGATCGTCGGCGCGCACGCCCGCCAGGGCGCCGCCGAAGCGGCCGATGGGCGTGCGCACGAAATCGCAGATGAAGGCGTCAGGCATGGGCATGCGGGCAGGGCTTCGGGGCCTCATGGGAGCGCAGAGTATAGGAGCGCGGCGGGTGGCAGCCAATGACCCACCGTCGGTACGCCGATCTTCGGGGACGCGAACCCGGCATCACAGGTCGATGATTTCGATCTCATCGGCGCGCAGGCTCTCGCCGAGGAATGTCGCGCTGACGCGGGCAAATCGCGCCGCACCGTCCGTGGCCAGCCATCGCACGCCGCCCCGCCGCCCGGCAGCGGCGGCGGGCGGCCCCAGCGCGCCCGCCACGGCGGATGCGATGCTGGCGGCCGAATCGACGATGCGGACCTGCGGCGGCAGCACGCGGCGGATCGCGTCGGTCAGGACCGGAAAATGCGTGCAACCGAGCACCAGCGTGTCCGGGGCCGCGGCCGGCCCGCCGTCCGCCACGCCGCCGGGCAGGAACATCGGTTCGAGATACCGTCGCGCCACGGCCTCGACCACCGGCCCTTCGGTCCAGCCTTCCTCCGCCAGGGCCACGAACAGCGAGCAGGCGGTCGCGCGCACGCGGCTGGCGGCGCTCAAGCGGCGGATGGCGCTCTGATAGGCGCCGCCGGCAATGGTGCCCTCCGTCCCGATGACGGCGATGTGCCGGGAGGGCGACGCGGCGACGGCGGCGGCCGCGCCGGGTTCGATCACGCCGATGACGGGCAGGTGCGGATACCGCAGCCGCAGCGCCGCCAGGGCCGAGGCCGAGGCGGTGTTGCAGGCCACCACCAGGCAGCGAATGCCCCGCCGCTCGAGGGCGCCGGCGCATTGCAAGGAGTAGCGTATGACCGACCCGGGACTCTTCGTTCCGTAGGGCAGACGCGCCGTATCGCCGAGGTAGATGTACTCCTCCCCGGGCAGCGCCGCGCGCAGGGCCTTGAGCACCGTCAGCCCGCCGACCCCCGAATCGAAGACGCCGATCGGGCCGGTCAAAACTCGGGACGCATGTGCGGAAAGAGGAGAACGTCGCGGATCGACGGCGAATCGGTGAACAGCATCACCATCCGGTCGACGCCCAGGCCCAAACCCGCGGTCGGAGGCATTCCGTACTCCAGCGCGCGCACATAGTCGGCGTCGTAGTACATGGCCTCCTCGTCGCCCGCATCCTTGCGCGCCACCTGATCCTTGAAGCGCTGCGCCTGGTCCTCGGCGTCGTTGAGCTCGGAGAAGCCGTTCGCCAGTTCGCGCCCCCCGATGAAGAACTCCCAGCGATCGGTGATGAACGGATCCTGGTCGTTGCGGCGCGAGAGCGGCGAGACTTCCGCCGGATAGGCATAGGCGAAGGTGGGCTGCACCAGCGTGTGCTCGCCGGTCTTCTCGAAGATTTCGATCTGCAGCTTGCCGGGGCCGTCACCGGCCTTGTAGGCGATCTTCATCTGCTCGCAGACGCGCCGCAGATACGCGGTGTCGCGCAGCGACATCGGATCCAGATCCGGATTGTTCGCGAGGATGATCTCCTCGATCGTCATGCGGGCGAAGCCCTTCGACAGGTCGAATTCGGCGCCCTGGTAACGGAGCATTCGCGTGCCCAGCAGGGTGTCGGCCAGGCCCTGGAACAGGGTTTCGATCATCTCCATGAGATCACGGTAGTCGGCGTAGGCCTGGTACAGCTCGAGCATCGTGAACTCGGGATTGTGCTGGGTGGAGACGCCCTCGTTGCGGAAGTTGCGGTTGATCTCGTAGACGCGCTCGAAGCCGCCGACGGTGAGACGCTTCAGGTACAGCTCCGGCGCGATGCGCAGGTACATGTCGACGTCGAGGGCGTTGTGATGTGTCTTGAACGGACGGGCGGCGGCCCCGCCCGGTATCGGATGCAGCATCGGCGTTTCCACCTCGAGGAAGCCGCGCGAATCGAGGAAGGCGCGCAGATACTTCACGATGCGCGAGCGCGTCTCGAACACGCGGCGCGTCCCCTCGTTCATGATGAGGTCGACGTAGCGGCGCCGGTACCGCATTTCGGTGTCGGCGATGCCGTGCCACTTGTCGGGCAGCGGCCGCAGCGATTTGGTCAGCAGCAGGAGCCGTTCGACGCGCACCGAGAGCTCGCCCGTCCTGGTCTTGAACAGGACGCCTTGCGCGCCGACGACGTCGCCCACGTCCCAGGTCTTGAAGTCGTCGTACACCGGCCCGAGCGGCTGGCTCTGCAGGAACACCTGGATCGCGCCGCTCGAATCCTCGAGGCTGGCGAAGCTCGCCTTGCCCATGATGCGCTTGGCGCGCATGCGGCCGGCGACGCTCACGCGCAGGGGGTCGGCCTCCAGGGCCTCCGCGCTCCTCCCGCCGTACGCGGTGAGCAGATCGGCGGCCAGCGCATTGCGGCGGAAATCGTTCGGAAAGGGGTTGCCCCGCTCCCGCAGTTTCGCGAGCTTCGCGCGCCGCTCCGCAATCAGGTGGTTCTCGTCGTTGTCGGTCATCGAAATGCTCCGCGAAGAGGGTCAAAGTCCCTGCTTCAAACTGGCCTGCATGAATTGATCGAGGGCGCCGTCCAGGACGGCGGTGGTGTTTCCCACCTCGACGCCCGTGCGCAGGTCCTTGATGCGCGATTGATCGAGCACGTAGCTGCGGATCTGGTTGCCCCAGCTGACGTCCGATTTCGAATCCTCGAGCACCTTGGCCGCGGCGTTGCGCTTGTTGAACTCGAGTTCGTAGAGCTTCGCCTTCAGCATCTTCATCGCGGTGGATCGATTCTTGTGCTGGCTGCGTTCGCTCTGGCAGGCCACCACGATGTTGGTGGGGACGTGCGTGATGCGGACGGCCGACTCGGTCTTGTTCACGTGCTGCCCGCCCGCGCCGCTCGAACGATAAACGTCGGTGCGCAGGTCCGCGGGGTTGATCTCGATGTCGATGTCGTCGTCCACCTCGGGCGAAACGAACACCGAGGCGAAGGAGGTGTGCCGCCGGTTGCCGGAATCGAACGGCGATTTGCGCACCAGACGGTGGACGCCGGTTTCGGTGCGCAGCCAGCCGTAGGCGTAGTCGCCGGTCATCTGCACCGTCACCCCCTTGATGCCGGCGACCTCGCCGTCGCTCTGATCGATGATCTCGGTCTTGATGCCGTGGCCGTCCGCCCATTTCAGGTACATGCGCAGCAGCATCGCCGCCCAGTCCTGGGCTTCGGTGCCGCCCGCGCCGGCCTGGATGTCGAGGAAGGCGCTGTGGGAATCCATCTTTCCCGGAAACATGCGCTGGAACTCGAGACGCTCGACTTCAGCGGCAAGCGGGGCGACGTCGGACTCGATTCCATCGGCGGCCCGGGAGTCCGACTCCTCCGCCGCGAGTTCGAGCAGTTCCCCGGCGTCGCGCAGGCCGCCGGTCAGCCTGTCGAGGCTGACGACGACGTTCTCCAGTTTGGCGCGCTCGCGTCCGAGTTCCTGCGCGCGTTCGGCGTCATCCCAGATGCCCGGCTGCTCGAGTTCCCGGGTTACTTCCTGGAGCCGCTCGTGCTTGTTGTCGTAATCAAAGATACCTCCTCAAGGAATCGGTGCGTTCCTCGAGATCTTTGATGAATCGTTTCAGCTGGTTGATTTCCATCGCGGGATATTAGCACAGGATCCTACAGCGGCTTTAAGTGCTGGCAGTTGAGCTGCGCGCTTTCGACGCCGCGGTACTCGTTCACCTCCAGCCGATACGCGATCCGCAGCCGCCCGCCCGGGCGCACAGCGGAATCCTCGGCCGTGCCGCCGACGTAGCCGAACGCGATCGCGTCGATGCCGCGCGCCGCGCCCGCGGCGCCCGCGCCCGGCAGCGGCCGGAGCTGCAATTTCAGATGTTTGCCGCCGACGATGCGCGTCTCGGCGACGGCGAATTCGCCGTCGAACACCGGCTCCGGAAAGCCCTGCCCCCAGGGACCGCCGCCGCGCAGGATGCGTGCCGTGTCCACCGACAGTTCACCGCCCGCGAGCTCGCCGTCCGAGTGCACGATCCCGGTCAGCGAATCGGGGTCCGCCCGCAGGGCGATCTCCGCCGCGAAGGCGGAGCGGAAGCGCTCCAGGTCGGCCTCCGCCAGGCTCATCCCCGCGGCCATCGCATGGCCGCCGAATTTGGCGATGAGGCCCGGGTGACGGGTCGCGACGCTGTCGAGCGCATCGCGAATGTGGATGCCGGCGACCGAGCGGGCGGAGCCGCGCAGGGAGCCGTCCTCGGCGCGCGCAAACGCGATCACCGGCCGGTGCAGACGGTCCTTGATGCGGCCCGCGACCAGGCCCACCACGCCCTGATGCCAGCTCTCCTCGAACAGGCACAAGCCCGGCGATTCAGTGCCGCCCGCGAAGCGCAAGCCTGCGGCGATGTCGACGGCCTCGAGCTGCATGCGCTGCTCGATCTCGCGGCGCTCGTCGTTGAGCCGCGACAACTGTGCCGCGAGTTGCGACGCCTCCCCGGGATCTTCGGCCAGCAGGCAGGCGATCCCCACGCTCATGTCCGTCAGGCGCCCGGCGGCGTTCAGCCGCGGCGCCACCGCGAACCCCAGATCGGCGGCGGTGACCCGTTCCAGCCGCCGCCCCGCCGCCTCGAGAAGCGCGCGGATGCCGGGCACGCAGCGTCCCGCCTGGATCCGGCGCAGGCCCTGCGCGACCAGGATCCGGTTGTTGTGGTCGAGAGGCACCACGTCGGCGACGGTGCCGAGTGCGACCAGGTCGAGCAGTTCGGCGGCACGAAACCCGGTCGGGCCAATGACGCGCACGAGCGCGGCCACCACATAGAACGCCACACCCACGCCGGCGAGCGAGGGACTCGCAAAGGCCGCTCCGGCGAGATTCGGATTGACGATGACGTCGGCCCGCGGCAGCGCGCGGCCCGGCAGATGATGGTCGGTCACCAACACCGGAATGCCGAGCGCGCGCGCGGCCTCGACCCCCTCGATGCTCGAAATGCCGTTGTCGACGGTCACGATCAGCGAGGGCCGGCGGGTCGCCGCCAGGTCGACGATTTCGGGCGTGAGCCCATAGCCAAAGCGGAATCGGTTGGGCACCAGGAAGTCGACGTGGGCGAACTTGAGGGCGCGCAGGGCGCGCACCACCAGCGCACTGCTCGTCGCCCCGTCGGCATCGAAGTCGCCGACGACCAGAACCCGTCCCGCGTGCTGGTGGGCGGCGAGCAGCCGCGCCGCCGCCTCGACCCCGTCGAGCGAGCTCACCGGCAGCAGCCGTTCGAGCGACAGGTCCAGCTCGGCTTCGCAGGCGACGCCGCGCGCCGCATACACCCGACGCAGCACGGGGTGCAGGCGGGAGCCCTCGAGCGGCGACCCGGACGGCCGGCGGCGAATCTCAGTGGCGTTCATCGAAGGACTCCCACCAAGGCACGGGCCGGCGCCAAAGACGCCAATGGAAGCCCCCGACCACGCTGCGGCAGAGCCGACCGGCGCCGAGATCGAGCCGCCGAATACGGCGGCTTCGCAAGGCCTCGACGGCCGGCGCGAGCCAGCGCCGCTCGAAGTCGGGCCAGGTGAGGGACCCCGGATGATCGTCGCACACCACCACGCCCGCGCCCGCGACGGCCGGAAAATGCGCCTGATCGCCGAAGGCGGCGAAAAACGGATCCCGGCCGGCGGTCCAGCCTTGCAGCGTCGGCAGGGCGGGTGCCGCGGCGCCCTCCCCCCACAACCACAGGCCGGTGATCGGCCGCAGCCCGCCGGCCTCTCGCGCGCGGTTGATCTCATGTTCGAACAACCACATCTCCATTTCCGTCATGAGGCGGCGCAGCCGGGGAGCATCCCGTCCGGCGGGCTGAAAACCGAACACATCGCCGCCCGCCACCGCCTCCGGATCGTGCGTGGCGACCTCGAGGGCCCGGTCGAAGACGCAGATCAACACCGCCGCAGGGCCCACGACCAGCCGCACACCGGCACCGGCGAAGACGCGGTTGAAGTCGGCCGCGAGAACGGCGGCCTGCGCATCGTTCAGCGTCAGACGGCCGTCGGCATGCATGGCGACTGCAGTCATGCCGGCGATGCAATGCACCGGCGTGGCGATGCAACCCCAACCGCCCGCGACCCCTCCCCCACCCACGGCGGCCAGGGCCGTCCCGGCAATCGACGGCAGGCTCTGCGCCCCGGACACGGCGCGAAAGGCGGCGGCGCGCCAATCGGCGGTGCGGACGGCCGGCGAGGCGCGCGCGAGCAGCCGCTCCAACAGCGGCGACCGCTGCGGAACCTCCGGCCCCTGCGCGGAAAAACGAATATGGACGGTGGACAATCGGATTCCTGGTGCGAATTTGGGTATCTTAACGGTATGCGCTTCACTCAGGACTCAAGTTCGAACGTCAACGTCATCCGCGGCTATGGCCGCGGCGAACTGCGGATCAACGACGAGGTGTTCCACGCCGCCGTCATCGTGACCGCGGCGGCGAAACGCAGCGTTCCCGCGCTGACGGACGTCGCTGGTCTGACGCACGAACATGCCGCCCACATCCTGGAACATGAACCCGAGGTGGTGCTGCTGGGCACCGGCCAGCGCCAGGTGTTTCCCCCGCCCGGATTCGGCGCCCGCTTCCTGCAGGCCGGCATCGGCTTCGAGGTCATGGACACCGGCGCCGCCTGCCGCACCTACAACGTGCTGGTGACCGAGCAGCGCCGCGTCGTCGCGCTGCTCATGGTGTGAGATCCCCGTTCCGGCGTGAGCGCCCTTACTGCGGCGGCGCATACCGCGGGGCGCCACCCCGTGCGGCGCTGGTGAGCGCCCGGCGCACGGCCGGCCGCGCCCGCATGCGCTCGAGCCAGGCCCACGTCCGGGGAGTGCTCCCGGGGTCGATCGAGTCCGGGAGCAAAGCCGGCAGCGTCTCGACCAGGGCAAAGGCGCTGATGTCGGCCGCGGTCGGCCCGCCGCCCACCAGCCACGGCCCCCGCCCCAACGCAGCCTCGATTCTCGCAACGCCGCCGTCGAGCTTTTCCGCGGCCCGCTGCAGCCGGTCGGACTCCGCGTCGCGCCAGACGGCGCTCCAACCCGCGGCGGTTTGCCGTCCAGGCACCGCGTTCAGCGCCGCGGTGAACGCCGCGCGCGCCTCGGCCGGCTGCTGCCGATGCCAGCCGATCAGGTTGACGCTCGCGAGCAGCGCCGCATCGAGAACGTCGATCGACGCCTGCACCGCGTAGTGATCCGCGGGTCCGGCCGGCAGCAGGTTCGCCTCCGGGTGCGAGTCGGCGAGATACAGCAGGGCGATGGCGGCATCGTCCATGACGCGCGTGCCGTCGACCAGCACGGGGACGGCACCCTGTGGCGCCAATGCCCGATGCGCAGGCGCCCAGTGCTCCAGTTTCTGCAGATCCAGGGAGTTGAAGCGGTACGGCAGGCTCAACTCCTCGAGACAGATGACCAGTTTCAGCGTGACGGGATCGCCGCTTCCGTACAGTTCAAACATGCGCGACCTCCGCCATCGGGCTGCCCAGGCCTCTGGCGATGTCGAAGGCACGGCGCGCGATCGAGCGCGCCATGCCGAAGGTCTTCGCCGTCGCCGGCCGCGCGTAGATGCGCCGCAGCCAGTCGAGCACGTGCGGCGCGAAGCTTTCCGTGGCGAATTCGGGATAACCGCCCGGCAGCGCATAGAAGTTCGCGAACGTCAGGATGTCGGCGAGCGAAAAGGCGTCGCCCGCGAGCCAGGGGGAGCGGGCCAGTTCGGCCTCCAACTCCTTGACGTAGCCGCCGACGCGGGCGCGCGCGTTCGTCAGCTGCTCCTCGGAGAAGGTCGCCTGCGAAGCCGTCTGCCAGGAAATCTGCCGCTCCTTGGTGGGGATGCGCGCGATCAGGCGCGCCATCTCCTCGGGAGGCTTCGAGCGCACCATGGGGCCGAGGAACAGATGCCAGCCGATCACGCTCAGCGCCTCGGCGGCCTTGTCCGTGCGCCGGCACCGGCTGCGCATCCGATAGAGCGAGTACGCATCGGAGGGCACCAACGAGGCCCCCGCGAACGCGGCGTCGATGTATTCGCACATAGGCGTCGATTCGGTGAACACCCGTCCGCCGTGCACCAGCGCGGGCACGGTGCCATCGGGGTTGATCGCGAGGAATTCCGGTGCGTGCTGCTCGAAGTCGGGCAGGCTCACGTAGTGATAATCGAAGCCGATTGCATCGCCGGCCGCGCCCTTTTCGTTGAGCACGAACAACGGTTTGCCGGAATTCGAGTTCGGCTCCCAGGTGTAGACGGCGGGGCGGCCGGCCGCGGCGGGATCTTGGGTCATCTGCAGCTCCTTCAATGCTCAGTCGAACCAATAGGCGATGCCGCGCATCTCGAGGCTGGCACGCGGCGGCACGTCCGGCGCACAGGACTCATCGTCGAACGCGGAATGCGGCACGCAGTGGGGCTCACGGGGATCGGAGTCGTTGGTCTTGAAGACCAGCGCCTCATCGCGGTTCATGGCGGAGAAATACGCCCAGCGATGCGCCGCGTTGTAGCGCAACACCCAGCCCACGAACGACCACTCCGGCACCCCCGGGGCGTCGAACACCGCATCGGCCTCCGCCAGGTCGGCCGGCGCGACGCTGTGGGCGTCGCAGATCGCGAGGGGCACGTCCTGGGGCGGCGGCGTCAGCACGCGCCACACGTTGTAATGGGCGAAGCGGCGCACGCCGGCCCCCTCGTGAACGGGTTCGGACCGCGCCGCAAAGGCCTTCGCGGTGGCGTCCGCAATGTCCACGTGCACGAAGCGCGCGGGCCGGGAGTTGTTCAGGGCGCCGGAGTCCGGGGATTTCTCGCCGAACCGCAGCACGCCGGCGCCGTTCACCACGACGCGGTCGGCGCCGGACACCTCGAGGAGCAGGCGTTCGATTTCGCCGATGTGAACCGCGGTCACCTCGCGCGCATCCCGGAAGTCGCGGACGGCGCTGCGATGGGGCACCAATTGGAAGCCCTCCCGGCCCAGGGACGGCGCGGTGCCGCGCAGGCGCGCATCCTCGATGCAGATCCGCCGGGGATCCAGGGTGAGAATGTCGCGCGAGTGGTCGTTGGCGTGATAGCGCGGCCTCTGCGTCATCTCACCGATGTAGTTCACGACGCCGGCGACGTGCCCGGCCGGCACGGCCCGGGAATGGTCCATGGATATCACACTCGGCTCCAGGGTGGTCCAAAGCACCCGAACATCCTACAAGCACACGGGCGGACGACTCGTCCCTCCACGCAGGAAAGGTCGCCCGGCCGCGAAACGCCTCATCGCGAGAGGTAGCGCAACGGGTCGGTCGGCTTGCCGTTCACCCGGATCTCGAAGTACAGGGCGGATACTTGATGCGAGCCCGTGCCCATGTGGGCGATCACCTGTCCCGCCGCCACCTCCTGGCCCTCGTGCACCAACATGTCCCGGTTGTGGGCATAGGAGGACAGCAGGCTCTCGCCATGCTTGATGATGACGAGATTGCCGTAGCCCCGCAGCCCGCTGCCCGTATAGACGACGCGGCCCGCACTCGCCGCGCGCACGTCCTGACCCAGCCTGCCCAGCAGCAAGATGCCGCCGCCAGGCACCGGTCGCGGCGGCGACGCACTGTCGGTGGGCCACACCCATTTCGTGCGGCCGTTGACGGCCGGTGCCGCGTTCTCGGCCGCCCGCGGGCGCGGCGCTCCGCCCGTCGCCGGGGACGTGCTGCCGGGCGCGAGGGGCTTGCCGACGCGCGGCGCCGGCGCGGCGGCGACGGCGACGGCATGGCCGGTGGACTGGGGGGGAGGCGCCGCCGTGAGCGCGCGTCCGTCCGGCTCGAGCACGAGCACCTCTCCCACCGTCAGGCGGCCGTCGGCGCGGATGTCGTTCCAGCGCGCCAAATCTCGAAAATCGAGGTCGTGGCGCCATGCGATGCTGTACAGCGTGTCCTCGGGCTGCACCACATACGTCGCGGGCCCGTAGGGCCTCTCCGATGCGCAGCCGACGATCAACGTGCAGCAGAGGACCGCGGCGGCAATCACCCGCGACAGGCTCACCGCGCCAGGCTCCTACTTCTGCAGTCCCGACAGCAAGGGCACAAAGCTCACGGCCCCGAGAAACTCCTTGCGCATGCCGGTCTCGGTCTTGGTGTAGCGCAGCAACTCCTGGCGGCCCTCCGGACCCACGGGCGCGATGAGGCGGCCGCCGACCACCAGCTGATCGAACAGAGCGGGGGGCACGGCATGCGGGGCCGCCGTCAGCAGAATTCCGTCGTAGGGCGCGCGGGCCGGCCAGCCGACGCTGCCATCCTCGTGGCGGCAGTGCACGTTGCGGATGCGCAATTCCCGCAGGGTGCGCCGCGCCTTGCCGAGCAGGCTCGAGATGCGCTCGATGGTGTAGATCTCCCCGACCAGCGGCGACAGCACCGCGGTCTGATAGCCGCAGCCCGTGCCGATCTCGAGCACCTTCGGCGTGGGCCCCGCGGCCAGCAATGCCTCGGTCATGCGCGCCACCACATAGGGTTGGGAGATGGTCTGGCCGAACCCGATGGGCAGCGCCGTATCCTCGTACGCGCGCGTCGCCAGCGCCTCGTCCATGAACAGATGCCGCGGCACGTTGCGGATCCGGTCGAGCACCCGCTGGTCCTTGATGCCCTGGTCCTGCAGCCGCTGCACGAGGCGCTCGCGGGTGCGCGCCGAGGTCATGCCGATTCCGGAGAGGCGCGGACCTTCCATGAAACTACTCAAGTGTGAGCCAACGCTCCAGCTCGGGCAGAGCAGAATGACGCGTGAGGTCGATCTGCAATGGCGTGACGGAGGCGTAGCCTTCGGCGATGGCATGAAAATCGGTGCCGGGCCCCGCGTCCTGACCCGCACCCGCCGAACCCACCCAATACACGTTGCGGCCGCGCGGATCCTTGGCACGCACGATCGGTTCGGCGCGGTGGCGGTTGCCGAGACGCGTGACCTTGACGCCGCGCAGCTCCCCATCCGGCAGATCCGGCACGTTGACGTTGAGAATCAAGGATCCCTGCAGGGGCGCCCGGGCCATTTTCGACACCAAGCGTGCGGCAAGCCGGGCAGCACCCGCGAAATTGCGCGGACTGCCGGGTTCGACGCACAGCGAGACGGCGATCGCGGGCAGGCCGAGAAACCGCCCCTCCACGGCGGCGGCCACCGTGCCCGAGTACAATGTATCGTCCCCGAGATTCGCCCCATCATTCACGCCCGAGACCACGATGTCGTGGTCGAAGTCGAACAGTCCGGAAATCGCCAGATGCACGCAATCGGTCGGAGTGCCGTTGCAGTAATAGGCGTCGGCGCCGTACTTGGCGGTGCGGATGGGCATGTCGAGCGTCAACGAATTGCTGGCGCCGCTGCGATTGCGGTCGGGAGCCACGATCGTCACGGCGCCCAGGGGCTTGATGGCGATCCCCAACGCCTCCAAACCCTCGGCCCGGTAGCCATCGTCATTGGATAGGAGAATTTTCACAAGATTGAACAGCCTGCCTAAGGATGGCGGGTCTCGCCTCGCGGACTATACTGTAACGCTCGAATCCCTGCACCGACCGAGTTGTCACAGAATGACGAAACAACGCACCGACGCGTCCGCCACCGCCCCGACCGACGAGGACACGCGCGCATTTCGTGCCGCCGTGAAGGACGTCAAGCCGCTGACGCCGACGCCTCCGGCGCCGGGACTCGCCGCACCGCGGCCCCGCGCGCGGCTGCGCCGGCGCGAGGAGGCGGCCCCGAACCTCGACGAGTCGATGCCGCTGATCGCCACGCCCGCATCGGATGCACCCGCGGGCGGCGATGCCCTGACGTTCCAGCGCGCCGGCGTGCGGACCCAGGTGGTGCGCCGCCTGCGCCGCGGCCTCATTCCGGTCGAGGGTGAGCTGGACCTGCACGGCCTCACGCAGTCGAATGCCCGCGATCAGCTCGCCGGATTCCTGGCGGCGAGCCGCCAGGCCGGCAGGCGCTGCGTGCGCATCATCCACGGCAAGGGATATCGCTCCGGCGCCCGCGGCCCCGTGCTCAAGATCGCCGTCGATCTATGGCTGCGCCGCCACCACGACGTAATGGCGTTCACGTCGGCGAGGGGCATCGACGGCGGCACCGGCGCGGTCTACGTGCTGCTGCGGGCTTGACCCCGCGCTCCCCTACTCCTCGTCCGACTCCAGCGCGGCGGCCGCCCCGAGTTCGCAGATTTCCCGCAGCACGGCGGTGGCGAACTGTCCCCGCCCGAGCGTGAAGCTGAAGGTGAGCGTGCCCGCATCGGCCTCGACCTCGAGGTCGCGCACCGGACATCGCAGTGAACGGCGCTCCTGATCCAGGTTCGCGCCGGCCAGCAGTTGGGCGACGTCGGCGAACTGCTCCGCCGCCGCCAGTTCGTGCGCGCGCGCCCGACCCAGGGTCTCGGGCTCGCCGCGGCCCCACAGCGGCCCCGAGGGGTGGATGTCGAACGCCTCCAGCCGGCGCCGCAGTTCCTCGTCCGCCCGCGGCGCGTCGCCCGCCAGGGGTATGGGAAAGTGGCTGCCGCTGCCGTCCAGACTGGCGATATCGCCGGGTGCGAGCTGCGACCAGTCGCCGGCCTCCACGCGCCGCGCGAGCACCGCGTTGAACAGCAGCGCACGCGCCGCCGACAGCGCGAAGCCCCGCTCCGCGCGTCCCCGCGGCGCGCGCCCGCTCTGCACCCACGCGGCGACGCGGTCGAGGTTGTAGCCGTCGCGGCCGAAACGCTGCGGGCCGAAATAATTCGGCACGCCGTGGGATCGCAGCAGCGCGAGCTTCAGATCCAGCTGTTCCCGGGACCAGCTCACCCCGTGCAGCCGGATGCGGAAGCGGTTGCCGGTGAGCGCTCCGCGCTTCAGCTTGCGGGTGTTGGCGCGCACGTCGAGCACCCGGAATTCCTCGGTGCGGACCGCGCTCCAATGGCCGGCGTCCGTGCCGGCCGCGGGCACGCTGAACCATTGCACCGCTATGGCATGGCGATCCTTCAGACCCGCGTACCCCACGTCGGCGGCAGACGCCTTCGCCAGGCGCGCGATCTGCGCCGCGACCCAGCGCGTATTGGCGGCCCGCTTCTCGACCCGCAGCAGCCAGTGAGGACCCTCGCCCGAGGGCTCGAAGGACAGCTGCTCCTCGACCCGAAAATCCTCCGGCTGCGTCTTGAACGCGGCGGAAGGCAGCGGCGCGCCATGCGCGCGGGGCGGATGCAGCGCGGCCCGGCTCCACGCAGCGCAGTGCCTGCCCTGCCCGCTCAAGGCACACACCGCTTCAAGGCGCGTCGAGAAGCACGGCGGCGCTGGCGGCGAGCCCGTCGCCCCGGCCGATGAATCCCAGACGTTCCGTGGTGGTCGCCTTGATGTTGATGAGATGCGACGCGATGCCCAGATCCGCCGCCAGATTCTCCGCCATGGCATGCCGGTGCTTGGCGATGCGCGGCGCCTCGGCGAGCACCGTGATGTCCGCGTTCACCAGAGCGAGTCCGGCCTCCCGCACGCGCGCCGCCACTTCGCGCAAAAACGCGCGGCTGTCCGCGCCCCGGTAGCGCGGGTCGGTGTCCGGAAAATGCTGGCCGATGTCGCCGAGGCCCGCGGCCCCGAAT
>JBBISV010000064.1:0-15903 GCA_037441085.1 Gammaproteobacteria bacterium
GCGCACGAGCGGGCACACGCCGTCGAGGGCGGCGCCGAGCGCCGGCGCGTCGCGGCCGATCAGCACGGCGCCGCGCACCCGGCCGCGGAACGCGGCGGCGAGCGGCGAGAAGTCCTGGCCCTTGCCGTCGCCGCCCAGGATCGGCACCAGCGGGCGCGAGGTTCCGGTGACGGCCGCGAGGGTCGCGCCGACATTAGTACCCTTCGAGTCGTCGACGTAACGCACGCCGTCGACGTCCGCGACCCATTCCGAGCGGTGCGCGAGGCCGGGGAAGGACTCGAGCGCCGCCAGCATGGCGGGCATCCCGAGGCCCGCCGCCTCGCCGAGCGCGAGCGCCGCGAGCGCGTTCGCGGCGTTGTGCCGGCCGGCGATCTTCATGCGTGCGCAGCGAAGGACCGGCTCGCCGCGCCGCACCAGCACCTCGCTTCCAGCCTCGCCCGCGAGGCTGAAGTCGGCGTGCGGATCGACGGTCGAGAACGTCGAGGTCGGGATGGTGTCGCGGCGCATGGCCGCGACGATCGGATCGTCCAGGTTGATGACCGCGGCCTCGGCGTGCGCGAATATCCGCTCCTTCGAGCGGGCGTAATCGGCGAGCCCGTGGTAGCGGTCGAGGTGATCCGGCGTGACGTTCAGCACGGTGGCGGCGCGCAAGCGTAGCGAGGCGGTGGTGTCGAGCTGGTAGCTCGACAGTTCGAGCACGTAAAGGTCCGGTGCCGGCCGGGCGAGCAGGTCGAGCGCCGGCTCGCCGAGGTTGCCGCCGGCGAGCGTGCGGCGGCCGTCGCCGTCGGCCATCCGCGCGACCAGGCTGGTCACCGTGCTCTTGCCGTTGGTGCCGGTGACGCCGACGACCGGCGCGCGCACCGCGCGGGCGAACAGTTCGATGTCGCCGATCACCTCGATCCCCCGGTCGCGCGCGAGCCGCGCGATCGGCTCCTCGAGCGCGAGGCCCGGGGACATCACCACCTGGTCCGCCCCGTCGAGCAGGGACAGGTCGATGCCGCCCAGCCGCAGGTCGAGATCCCGGCGCAGGTCGCCGAGCGCCGCGAGACCCGGCGGCGCGGCGCGGCTGTCGGTCGCGCAGACGGCGACGCCGCGCCCCGCCAGGTGACGCACGCAGGAAGCGCCGGTTTTTCCGAGTCCGACGACGACGCTGTTCATCTGATCTTCAATGTTGCGAGACCCGCCAGCACCAGCACGAAACTGATGATCCAGAAGCGCACGATGACCTTCGGTTCGGCCCATCCCTTGAGTTCGAAGTGGTGGTGGATCGGGGCCATGCGGAACAGCCGCTTGCCGGTGAGCTTGAAGGACATGACCTGCAGCATCACCGACACCGTCTCCAGCACGAACACGCCGCCCATGACGAACAGCACGATCTCCTGGCGCACGATCACCGCGGCGGTGCCGAGCGCGGCACCGATGGCGAGCGCGCCGACGTCGCCCATGAACACCTGGGCCGGGTAGGCGTTGAACCAGAGGAAGCCGAGGCCCGCGCCGACCATCGTCGCGCTGAAGATCAGCACCTCGCCGACGCCCGGGATGTAGGGGATCTGCAGGTAGGTCGCGAACTTGACGTTTCCGGTCGCGTACGCGAACACGCCGAGCGCCGCGGCCACCATCACCGCCGGCATGATCGCGAGCCCGTCGAGGCCGTCGGTGAGATTGACCGCGTTGCTGGTGCCGACGATGACGAAGTAGGAAAAGGCGATGAACGCGGCCGCGTCCATCGGCACCGCGACGGACTTGAAGAACGGCACGTACAGCGAGGTCTCCGCCGGCGAGCCGTGCAGCGAATGGAGCGCGATCGCCGCGCCGAGCCCGGCGACCGACTGGGCGAGGTACTTGTAGCGCGCCGCCAGGCCCTTTGAATTGCCGACGACCAGTTTCAGGTAGTCGTCGTAGAAGCCGATCAGCCCGAAACTCATCGTCGTCGCGAGCAATATCCACACGAACCGGCTCGACAGGTCCGCCCACAACAGCGTACCGAACGCGATCGCCACCAGGATCAGACCCCCGCCCATCGTCGGCGTTCCGGCCTTCGGCAGGTGCGACTTCGGGCCGTCGCTGCGCACGCGCTGCCCGATCTGGTAGCGGCTCAGGGTCTCGATCATCCACGGCCCGACGAAGAGCGCGATCGCGAGCGCGGTGATCGCCGCCAGGATGCCGCGCAGCGTCAGGTACTGGAACACGTGGAAGTACGAGTGCGTGCGGGCGAGGTATTCGGTCAGGTACAGCAGCATGGGGTCAGCTCGTGTGGCCTTCGGGTTCATCGCCGCGGCCGGTGACCGCCACCACGATGCGTTCGAGGCGGTTCACGCGCGATCCCTTGACCAGCACCGTGACGCCCGGGCGCAGCTCGGCGCGCAGCCGGCGGCCGAGCGCGCCGGCGTCCGCGAACCATTCGCCGCCGGCGCCGAACGAATCGACCGCCCGACGGGCGAGCGGACCGAGCGCGAACAGCCGTTCGACGCCGCGCTCGCGCGCCTGCGCGCCGACCTCGGTGTGGCTCGCCGCGGCGCCCGCGCCGAGTTCCCCCATGTCCGCAAACACCAGCCATCTCGTGCCCGGCAGCGAGCCGAGCACATCGAGGCCGGCGCGCACCGAACTGGGGTTGGCGTTGTACGAATCGTCGATGATCCAGCTGCCGCCGGAGCCCGCCTTGAGCTGGAGCCGCCCCTTGACCGGCCGGAAATCGGCGAGCCCGGCGACGATGTCGGCGAGCGTGGCGCCGGCGGCGGCGGCGGCCGCGGCGGCCGCGAGCGCGTTCACGACGTTGTGCATCCCGCCGGCGCGCAGCAGCACGGGCGCCGAGCCGAGCGGCGAGCGCAGCGTGAACTCGAGGATGAACTCGCCCGCCTCGATGCGCTGGCCGGCGTCCACGGCGGCGTAATCGGCCGCGGCGGCGACGCCGAAGGTCACGACCGGACGCGCGCCGGCGAGGCCGCGCCAATAACCGGCATAGGCGTCGTCGGCGTTGATCACCGCGGTCGCGTCCGGATCGAGCCCGCTGATGGTCTCGCCCTCGCCGCGCGCGACGCCGTCGAGGTCGCCGAAGCCCTGCAGGTGCTCGGCCCCCGCGTTGGTGATCAAGCCCGCGGTCGGACGCACCAGCGGCATCAACGCGGCGACGTCGCCCGGCTGGTTGGTGCCGATTTCGACGACCGCGCTGCGATGCCCGGGCTCGAGCCGCAGCAGCGTCAACGGCACGCCGATGTGATTGTTCAGATTGCCGCGGGTCGCGAGGCACGGGCCGCGGCGCGCGAGGATCGCCGCGACCATCTCCTTGCACGTGGTCTTGCCGTTGCTGCCGGCGACGGCGACCAGCGGCAGCCGGAACTCGGTGCGCCACGCGCGCGCGAGCGCCTGCAGCGCGGCCAGGGCGTCGGCGACGAGGATTTGCGGCAGCGGCACGGGCACGGCGCGTTCCACGACCGCGCCGGCGGCGCCGGCGGCGAGCGCGGCCGCGACGAAATCGGCGCCGTCGAAATTCGGCCCGCGCAGCGCGACGAACAGCGCGCCCGGGCTGAGGGTGCGGCTGTCCGTGGACACTTCGCCGAACGCGCGGTCCAGGCCGGCGAGCCGGCCGCCGAGCACGCGCGCGGCATCCGCGAGCCGCCGGATCACGCGGCCTCCCCGAGCAGCCGCCGCGCTTCGCGCAGGTCGCTGAACGCGCGCCGCTCGGCGCCGTAGATCTGATAGTCCTCGTGACCCTTGCCGGCGATCAGCACCACGTCGCCGGCGACGGCCTCCTCGAGCGCCGCGCGGATCGCGAGCGCCCGGTCGTGGATCACGCGCGCCCGGCCCGGCGCCATGCCGCCCTCGATGTCGCGCACGATCGCGGCGGGGTCCTCCGAGCGCGGGTTGTCGTCGGTGACGATGATCCGGTCCGCGAGTTCATCCGCGACCGCGCCCATCAACGCGCGCTTGCCGGTGTCGCGGTCGCCGCCGCAGCCGAACACGCACCACAGCCGTCCCGGGCAATGCTCGCGCAGCGCCGCGAGCGCCTGCGCGAGCGCGTCGGGCGTGTGCGCATAGTCGACGACCGCGAGCGGCCGGCGGTCGCTCGACGGCTCCACCAGCTGCATGCGCCCGGGTGGCGGGAGGCAGCCGCCGAGCGCGCAGGCCGCCTGCGCGAGCGGCACGTCGCGGCCGGCGAGGCAGGCGAGGACGACGACGCAGTTCTCGGCGTTGAAGCGTCCGACCAGCCGCGTGCGCAAGCTGGCGCCGCCGAACGTGCCGTCGAGCGTGACGGCGAGGCCGCGCGGCAGCGTCTCGACCGTGGCGGCGCGCAAGGTCCGCCCGGCGAGCCAGCCCGACTCCCCGGCCCCCACCCACACCGCGATCAGCGGCGCGCTGCCGGCGAGCCGCTGCGCGATGCTGCGCCCGTGGGGGTCGCCGACGTTGATGACGATCTGGCGCAGCCCGGGAACCTGGAACAGGCGCGCCTTGGCCTCGCCGTATTCCTGCATCGAACCGTGGTAGTCGAGGTGATCACGGCTCAAATTGGTGAAGGCCGCGGCCGCGAAGCGCACGCCGGCGACGCGGTCCTGATCGAGCGCGTGCGAGGACACCTCCATCGCCACCTCGCCGATGCCGCTCGCGCGCATCGCCGCGAGCATCCGATGCACCGTCACCACGTCCGGCGTCGTGTGCGCGAGCGGCGCGAGCGCGTCGATCCGGCCCCACCCGAGCGTGCCGATATAGCCGCCCGGCGAGCCGAGGCGCGTGAGGCACTGGGTCAACAGGTAGGCGCAGGTCGTCTTGCCGTTCGTGCCGGTGATGCCGTACACGTTCAGCGCCGACGACGGCCATTGAAAGTAGCGGTCCGCGATGCGGCCGGCGCATTGCGACAGACCCTCGACGGGCGCAACGTACACCCCGGCCGGCAGCGCCGGCGGCGCGCTGTGCCCGTCCGGCTCCCACAGGACGGCGGTGGCGCCGCGGCCCACCGCGTCGGCGGCGTACGCGAGGCCGTGCGCGCCGCGGCCCCGGAGCGCGAGGAACAGGCTGCCCGGCCGCGCCTCGCGGCTGTCCAGCGTCAAATCCGCGATCGTGGCCGGCGTCGGCGTAATGGCGGCGATGCCGTCGAGCAGCCACATCAAGCTCACCGGCGGCGCGACCCGGGGATCGCCGCTCATGGGTTGTCACCGACGCGCACGAGCGTCGCCGCGGGCACGTCTTCCAGATCGTCGGGCGGCACGTCGAGCAGCCGCAGCGCCCCGGTCATCACGTTCGAGAACACCGGCGCCGCGACCTCGCCGCCGTAGTATTGCGTGCCGCTCGGCTCGTCGATGACGACGACCGTCGCCAGCCGCGGGTGCGAGGCCGGCACCAGCCCGGCGAACACCGCCATGTATTTGTTGGTCGAGTAGCCGCCGGCGTAGGATTTCCAGGCGGTGCCGGTCTTGCCGGCGACCTTGTAGCCGACGACCGCGGCGCGCGTGCCGGTGCCGCCGGATGCGATCACCTGCTCCATCAGCCGGATCAAGGAATGCGCGACGCCGGCGCGCATGACCCGCACGCCGCCGACCGGCCCCGTGACGCGCAGGAAGGTCACCGGCCGCGCGATCCCGTACGCGCCGATCGTCGCGTAGGCATGGGCGAGCTGCAGCGGCGTCACCGACAGGCCGTAGCCGTGCGACAGCGTGGCGATGCCGATCGGACGCCAATGCGTGTAATTGGTGAGGATGCCGGCCGACTCGCCCGGGAAGTCGCTGCCGGTCGCCTGGCCGAAGCCCAGGTTCGTCAGCGTCTGCCAGATCGTCTGCGGCGGCAGGGACAGGGCCACTTTCGCGGCGCCGACGTTGCTCGACTTGGCGAGCAGCGTCGCCAGGTTGATCGGTCCGAGGTCGTGCTCGTCCTCGAACACCTTGTCGCCGACCTTCACGAAGCCCGGCGACGTGTCGACGATGCTGTCGGCGCGGTACTGTCCCGAGGCGAGCGCCGCGGCGATGATGAAGGGCTTGACGCTCGATCCGGGCTCGAAGATGTCGGTGGCGGCGCGGTTGCGGTAGTCCGCCGGGTCGTACTGGCTGCGGTCGTTCGGGTTGAACGAGGGCTGATCCACCATCGCCAGCACCTCGCCGGTCTGGCAGTCGATGACGGTCACGGACCCGGCGCGGGCGTGGTACTCCTGGATCGCGGCCTTCAGCTCCCGATAGGCCAGGTACTGGATTCTCAGGTCGATGCTCGTCGTCAGGTCGTGTCCCGGACGCGGCGCGCGGATGCTGTCCACGTCCTGCACGTAATGGCCGTACATGTCCTGCAGCACGCGCTTCGCCCCGTCCTCCCCGTTCAGCACCTGGTCGTAGCTGAGTTCCAGTCCCTCCTGGCCGCGGTCGTCGATCGTGGTGAATCCCACCACGTGACCCGCCACCTCGCCCGCCGGATAGAAGCGCTGGTACTGGCGCATCAGATAAACGCCCGGTATGTCGAGATCCTTGATCACGGCGGCCTGCGGCGGCGGCATCTGCCGCACGAGGTACAGGAACTGCCGGTCGAGGTTGCCGGTGATGCGCCGCGCGAGCGCCTGTTCGCCGACGCCGAGGGCGCGCGCGAGCGCCGGCAGCTCGTCCAGGTTCTCGTGGATCTGCTGCGGGTTGACCCAGACGCTGTCGACCGGCGTGCTGATCGCGAGCGGCTCGCCGTTGCGGTCGGTGATCTCGCCGCGATGCGCCGCGATCGTCACCACGCGCAGCGCCCGGTCGTCGCCCTGTTTGAGGAGAAAGCGATGATCGACCAGCTGCAGCTCGACCGCGCGCGCGGCGAGCAGCGCCGCGCCGGCGAGCACCAGCCCGAGCACCAGCGCGGACCGCCAGCGGTACGACCTGAAGCGACCGTCGTGTTCCGAGGCGCGCGCTTTCACGGCCGCACGATCCGCACGTCGGCCGGCTGCGGGATGGACATCCGCAGCTTGGCGCCCGCCATCTTCTCCACGAAGCCGTTCGAGGACCAGGTGCTCTGCTCGAGCTCCAGCCGGCCGAGATCGGTGTCGAGCGAATCGCGCTCGGCGTTCTGCCGCTCGAGTCGCGCGAACAGCACGCGCGCCTGGTAGCGCTCGTAGATCACCGCGGTCGCGCTGATCAGCACCGCGAACCACAGCACCGGCAGCAGCACGAAGAAGAACCGGCGGCCCCTCATGCGGCGAGCTCCCCGTCCAGCAGCTCCGCGACGCGCAGGCGGGCGCTGCGCGCGCGCGGATTGCGCCCGGTCTCGGTCTCGTCCGGCACGACCGGCTTGCCGATGAGCCGCAGCCGCGGGCGCGCGTGCGCGGGAATCTGCGGCAGGCCGGAGTACATCGGATCCGTCGACGAATGGCGCTTCATGAAGCGCTTGACGATGCGGTCCTCGAGCGAGTGGAAGCTGATCACGGCCAGGCGCCCGAGCGGCTCGAGCCGTTCGAGCGCCGCCGCGAGGCCGGCCTCGAGTTCGCCGAGTTCGTCGTTCACGTGTATCCGCAGCGCCTGGAAGACGCGCGTCGCCGGATGCTTGTGGCGCTCGCGCATGGGGCTCACGCGCGCGATCATCTGCGCCAGCTGCAGCGTGCGCGTGAACGGCTCGGTCCTGCGGTCGGCGACGATCGCGCGGGCGATGCGCATCGCGAAGCGCTCCTCGCCGTACTCCCGGAATATGCGCGCCAGCTCGCGCTCGCTCGCCGCGTTGACGACGTCCGCCGCGCTTGGGCCCTCGTTGCCGCTCATGCGCATGTCGAGCGGCCCGTCCTGCATGAAGCTGAAGCCGCGTTCGGGATCGTCGAGCTGGGGGGAGGAGACGCCGAGATCGAACAGGATGCCGTTCATCCGCAATCCGGGACTCACCCGGTCGGCGCAGGCGGACAGCGCCGAGAACGGCGCCAGGAAGATCGCGACGCGCAGGTCATGGCCGAACAGCATCCGCGCCTCGAGGACCGCGGCCGGGTCGCGATCGAGGCACAGGAGCCTGCCGCCGGCCCCCAACCGCCCGAGGATGGCCGCGGCATGTCCGCCGCGGCCGAACGTGGCGTCCAGGTACACGCCGTCCGGCCGGATCCCGAGGGCCGCGACCGCCTCGACGAGCAGCACCGGCGCATGCGTCCCCACCGCTTCACTTAAGCTCGTCATTCCATCCCCGCGCTCCACAGTCGATCGAGACCGGTCAGAGCGTCAGCGATTCGAGTTCGGCGGGCAGATCGCCCGCGGCCTCGTCGCCGGCGAGCCATTCATCCCGTCGCGCGTCCCAACTTGCCTCGTCCCACAATTCGAACCGCTGCCCCTGGCCGATCAGCATCGCGTCACGGGTCAAATTCCCGAACTCGCGCAATTTCGGCGGCAGCAACACCCGGCCGTGGCTGTCCAGGTCGATTTCGGTCGCGTGACCGACCATCAAGCGCTGCAAACGGCGCGCCTGCGGATTTAAGGTCGGCAGCCGCATCAGCTTGCGTTCGATTTCTTCCCAATCGGGCAGCGGATAGATCAAGAGGCAACGATCCTTGTCGACGGTGACGACCAGATTTCCGCCGCAAATTTCCTGCAGCCGCTCGCGGTACCGGGTCGGCATGACCATGCGGCCCTTGGCATCGAGAGTCAGTTTGTTGGCGCCGCGAAACATTGGTGAATGGGTCGGTGAAACCCATTATCTCCCACTTTTTCCCACTTCCCGCCACTATAGGGATCGGCGCGTCGGACTGTCAACGTCTTAAGTTAAAAAAAACCCGCACTGACAGTGACTTAGGTCTCATTCGAAAATCCACGCGCAGCACCCGACGAGAGGAGTTCTTTTTTTTCAACTCGTTAGGAGACTTATCTGAAATGAGCCGCAGAAGAGCGGCGATCGAGGCAGGAGAAAAAAGAGTCGGCCGTTAAGCCGGGTTCTGTCTAGGACAGTCATTCCTCTGGGATACGCGTCGCCGCGCACCTCAAGCGACCTACCCGGAAGCCCATGTGGGCCACATGTCGCGGCCCATGGCGCCGCTCGCTTCCCTATTTGGCCTTGCTCCAGGTGGGGTTTGCCGTGCCGCCGATGTTGCCATCCGCGCGGTGCGCTCTTACCGCACCATTTCACCCTTACCGGCGCCTGACGGCGCTTAGGCGGTATCTTTCTGTTGCACTTTCCGTGGGCTCACGCCCCCCAGGTGTTACCTGGCACCTTGCCCGATGGAGCCCGGACTTTCCTCCATGCGCAAAAAACGCACAGCGACTGTCTGGCCGACTCTAGCGGGGGAGAGTACCAAAATCGCGGGTCACCCGGGGACGGAAGCGGCGCGCAGCGCGAGGGCGCGCCGGTAGGCATCATTTTCGCGCGCGCCGACGATGCGCGCCGCGAGGCCGGCGGCCTGCGCGAGCGGCAGTTCAGTGAGCAGCACGCCGAGCACGCGGTCCAGTTCGCCGTCGTCGGCCGCATCCTCCGGCGGCGCGGCGCCTTCGATGACGACGACGATCTCGCCCCGGGAGAATTCGGCGGCCTCGGCGGCGCGCGCCCGCAGCGCGCCCAGGCTGTCCCGATGGACTCTTTCATGCAGCTTCGTCAACTCGCGCGCGACCACCGCCGCGCGTGTGTCGCCGAAGACCGCGGCGCAGTCCTCGAGCATCTCGGCGATGCGGTGCGGGGACTCGTAGAAGACCAGCGTGCGCGGATCGGCCGCGAGCGCCGCGAGGCGCCGGCGCCGCGCGGTCGGCCGCGACGGCAGGAATCCCTCGAACGCGAAGTTCGCGGTCGGCAGACCGGCGATCGACAACGCGGCGATCGCCGCGCACGGCCCGGGCACCGAGAGCACCTCGATGCCGGCGGCCGCGGCGGCGCGCACCACCTCGTAGCCGGGATCGCTGATCGCCGGCGTGCCCGCATCGCTCACCAAGGCCACATCCTGGCCGGCCTGCAGGCGCGCAAGGAGTTCCGGGGTCCGCCGTCGCTCGTTGTGATCGTGCAGCGACACCAGCGGCACCGAAACCTGGAAATGGCGCAGCAGCGCGCCGCTGTGCCGGGTGTCCTCCGCCGCGACCAACGCGCAGGATTTGAGCACCTCGCACGCCCGGGGGCTCAAATCGCCAAGGTTGCCGATCGGCGTCGCAACCACATAGAGCCTGCCCGGGGGCGCGTTTGCCACTATAATTCCCGCCTCGATTCCAAAGTGTTCCGGCAACAGAGGCCCAAAGCGTATGGCCGCCGTCCATCGACGATGTTTTGCCTGGCGCTGTCCTTGTACCTCGCCGTGGCGGGCTGCACCCTGGTTGCGCCGATGGCGGCGCCGGGCGGCGGGGCCGGCGCGACGGGCCGACCGGCGCAAGCCGCCCGGCCGTCGGAAGCCTTGGCGGGCGCCGCGACTCCGGCGCAGATGCCAGCGGCCAACGCGTTCCCGGCGGATATCGCGCTGTTGCTGCCGCTGTCCGGTCCCGCCGAGACTGTCGGCCATGCGGTGCGCGACGGTTTCCTGTCGGCTTATTTTCAAACCGACGCGGCCGCGCGCCCGCAACTGCGGATCTATGACGTCGCGGCGATGCCGGTCGCCGCCGCCTACGCGAAAGCGCTCGCCGACGGCGCGCAGTTCATCGTCGGCCCCTTGACCAAGGACCGCGTCGCGGCCATGGTGCCGCTCGCGGGGAGGGTGCCGGTGCTCGCGCTCAATTACCTGGGCGATGCGGTCCGCACCCCGCCGGGCTTCTATCAGTTCGCGTTGCAGCCCGAGGAGGAGGCGCGCATCGTCGCGCGCAGGCTCGTCGCCGACGGCCACCTGCGCGGCGTGTGCATCGTCCCGGACGACGAATGGGGCAGCCGCGTCGAGACCGCGTTCTCGGCGGAATTGCAGCGCCTTGGCGGCGCCGTTCTCGACGCCGAAGGCTACACCCGGTCGCAGATCGATTTCACCGACATCATCGATTCGGAACTGCAGATCCACGACGTCAAGGGCGAACCGGCCACGCACCGACCGGACGCCGCGTTCGTCTTCGTCGCCGGGCCGCCCGGCATCGTGCGGCTGGTGATGCCGCAGCTCAAATTCCATTTCGCCGGCGACATCCCCGTCTACTCGATGCCCGACGGCTTCGCGCCCGACCCCGGCGCCAATGCCGACATCGACGGACTGCGGTTTCCGGACATGCCGTGGATGATCTCGGCCGACCCGGCGACGGTGGCCGTTCGCGACGCGGTGCGGTCGGCGTGGCCCGCGGGCACGACCCAGCGCGACCGCCTGTATGCCTTCGGCTTCGACGCCTACCACCTGGTGCCGGCGCTGCGCTCGGGATACTTCAATGACGGAGCGCAGCTCCCGGGAATGAGCGGGCGGCTGCGGCTCGACGACCACGACCGGATACGCCGCTCGCTCGACTGGGCGCTGATCAAGGACGGCGAGCCGCAGGCGCTGTAGCGCGTCGCCGGCCTGTCGCGCGCCGCCGAGGGCGCATTTCTCGCGCTTTACGGTCCTTATGACCGCGGCGCCCGGCGCGCGGGGCGGCGCATGCTGCGCGGATGAAGGAATCCCGGAGAGCGGCCGCGCGGCGCGGCGTGGACTCCGAGCGCATCGCCGCCGCGTTTCTCGAGGCCCGCGGTCTCGTGGTGCTTGCGCGCAATTTCCGCTGCCGGCTCGGGGAGCTCGACCTCGTCTGCGCCGATCGGGGGGTGCTCGTCTGCGTCGAGGTGCGCCAGCGCTCCGGACTCGGCTTCGGCGGCGCGCTCGCGTCGATCACCGCCGCCAAGCGCCGGCGCGTCGTCCGCGCCGCCACCGTATACCTCGCCCGCTCGCGCGCCTGGCATCGGAGCGCGCTGCGCTTCGATGTGATCGCCATTCAGGGCCGCCCGGACGCGGCCCACGAGATCATCTGGGTCCGGGACGCCTTCGCGGCCGGGTAAGCGGGCCCGTCACTTGACCACCTGCAGCTTGGGCCGCTTCGCCTTCGGCGCGGCGCCCGCGCCCGCGGCCGCGGGCGCGGGCCCCTTCGGCGTGTCGGTCGGATCGGGATCGGCATCGCCCTCGGGAAAAATCATGCCCTGCCCGGTCTCGCGCGAATAGATGCCGAGCACCGCGCGCAGCGGCACGTGCACGGCGAAGCTCGAGCCGCCGAAACGCGCCTCGAAGCTTAACGCCTCGTTGCCGAGCTTCAGCACCTGCGTCGCGTTGAAGCTCACGTTGAGCACGATCTTCCCGTCCTTGACGTAACCGCGCGGCACCACGACGCCCTCGATGCTCGCGTCGACGACGACGTGCGGGGTCTCACCGCTGTCGGTGATCCATTCGTGCAACGCGCGCAACAGGTAGGGCCGCCGCGGCTTCAATAGCGCATGCTCCGTTCGACCTCGGTCAGGGACGCTCGGAACGCCGGGCGCGAGAACACCGTGTTCATGTACTTGACGATCGGCGCCGCCTGCGGCGGCAGCTCGATGCCGTAGTGGCGCAGCCGCCAGAGGATGGGCGCGATGCTCGCGTCGACCAGCGAGAATTCGTCGCTCAGAAAGAAGGGTTTGGCCTTGAACACCTCGGCGCTCGCCGCGATCGCCTCGCCGAGAACCCGGCGCGACTGCGCCGCCGTCTTGCCGTGCGGGTCGGCCTGGATGTCCTGCGCCATCCCGTACCAATCGCGCTCGACGCGATACAGCGCGACGCGGAACTGGGCCCGCGTGACCGGATCGATGGGCATCAGCGGCGGATGCGGAAAGCGCTCGTCGAGGTAGTCGATGATCACGCGCGAGTCGTACAGCACCAGGTCGCGGTCGACCAGCGTCGGCAGGCTGTGGTACGGATTGAGGTCGAGCAGATCCTCGGGCAGCTTGCCGGCATCCGCGCTGACGATGTCGATCGCGATGCCCTTCTCGGCGAGCACCAGCCGCGCCCGGTGGCTCCACGGGTCGCCGGGCGCCGAAAACAATGTCATCACCGCCCGCCGTGCCACTAGCGCTTACTCCTGATGGCGATGACACCTGCTCCGATTGGCGCGAACACGGCGGCTTCGATCAGCCGCCGCGGAGGCACGCTCAGTGCACGTCCTTCCAATATTCCTTTTTCAACAGATACGCGAACGCGAAGAACACCAGCAGGAACAGCGTGACGAATATGCCCATCGACTCGCGCTGCGCCTTGATCGGCTCGGCGGTATAGTCCAGAAAATTGGCGATGTCGCGCACGAAGCGGTCGTATTGCTCCGGGGTCATCGATCCCGGCGTCATCGGCGCGACGCCGATCAGCTCCATGCGCGTCTGGCCGCCCGGGTCGGTCACGCTCTTGTACACCGGCTTCTGCACGCCCTGGAGCGGTGCGAGGACGAAGGGCATCCCGACGTTCGGGAAATACATGTTGTTGACGCCCCAGAGCCGCGTTTTATCGGCGTAGAAGCCCTTCAGGAACGAGTAGATGTAGTCGACGCTCTGATACCGGGCCTCGAGCGTCAGGTCCGGCGGCTGTTTGCCGAACCAGGTCACCGAATCGGCCGCCGGCATCGCCGAAACGATGTGATCGAAGGGCTTGTGCGACGTGAACATCAGATCGGAGGCCATGGTCGCCTGCGGGATCCGCAGGTCCTTCGCGACCCGGTTGTAGCGCAGGTACTGCAGCGAGTGGCAGCCCGAACAATAGTTCATGAAGTCGCGCGCGCCGCGCTGCAGGGACTGCACGTCGTTGATGTTCGTGTCCGCGTGCAGCAGCGGAAAGCCGGCGTCCTGCGCCGATGCGGCGGCGCCCGGCAGGATGAACGCCGCAATCAACCATAATCGCTTAAGCATGTCCCGTCACCCTCTCCGGCACTGGCTTCACGCTGTCGATCTTCGTGTACCAGGGCATCAGCAAAAAGAACGCGAAATACGCGGCCGTGCCGACTCTGGCGAGCAGCGGATAGATCCCGGCGGGCGGATGCATGCCGCAGATGCCGAGCGTGACGAAGGCCATCACGAACAGCGCGAGCGCGATCTTGTATATCGGGCCCTTGTAGCGGATCGACTTGACCGGCGAGCGGTCCAGCCAGGGCACGAAGAACAGCACGACCACCGCCGAACCCATGACGATCACGCCCCAGACCTGCGTGCCGGCGAACGAGGGCACCGCGCGCAGCATCGCGTAGTACGGAGTGAAGTACCAGACCGGCGTGATGTCCGGCGGCGTCTGCAGCGGGTTCGCGGGCACGTAGTTCGCGGCCTCGAGGAACAGCCCGCCGAAGTTCGGCTCGAAGAAGATCACGCCGCAGAACAGCAGCAGGAAGCCGGCGACGCCGACGATGTCCTTGACCGTGTAGTACGGATGAAACGGGATGCCGTCGAGCGGATGGCCGTCCGGTCCCTTCAGCTTCTTGATCTCGATGCCGTCGGGATTGTTCGATCCGACCTCGTGCAGCGCCATCACGTGGGCTATCACGAGGAACACGAGCGCGAGCGGCAGCGCCGCGACGTGCAGCGCGAAGAAGCGGTTCAACGTCGCATCGGCGATCACGTAGTCGCCGCGGATCCATTCGACCAGGGTTCCGCCGATCACCGGCAGGCTGCCGAACAGCGAGGTGATGACCTGCGCGCCCCAGAAGCTCATGTTGCCCCAGGGCAGCACGTAGCCCATGAACGCCTCGGCCATCAGCAGCACGAAGATCACGCAGCCGAAGATCCACAGCAGTTCTCGCGGCTTGCGCGCCGACCCGTACAACAGGGCCCGGAACATGTGAAGGTAGACGACGATGAAGAAGGCCGAGGCGCCGGTCGTGTGCATGTACCGGATCAGCCAGCCCCATTTCACATCGTTCATGATGTATTCGATGGAGCCGAAGGCCTCGGCGGCCGAGGGCTTGTAGTTCATCGTCAGGAAGATTCCGGTGACGATCTGGTTCACGAGAACCAGCAACGCGAGGGAGCCGAAGAAATACCAGAAATTGAAGTTCTTCGGCGCGTAGTACTCGGCGAGATGTTCCTTCCACAGGCTCGTCAGCGGGAAGCGCTGATCGATCCAGTGGATGAGACCCCGGCTCTTGCCGGCGTCGGCGGAATCAGGTGATGCGGCCATCGGTCAAGATCTCCTGCGTCTGTTATGCGGACTCTGCGGCATCGTCCACGCCGACGACGATGACCGCGTCTTTGCTGAACGAGTAACTCGGAACCGTCAGATTCTTCGGCGCCGGCATTCCCTTGAACACCCGGCCGGAAGCGTCGTATTTCGAACCGTGACAGGGGCAGTAGAAGCCGCCCGGCCAGCCCTTGCCTAGATCGACTCCGGCCAGCTGGAATTCGTCGCTCGGCTTGAACGCCCCGAGCGGCGCGCAGCCGAGGTGCGTGCACACCCCCAGCCCGACCCAGTACTCCGGGTTGCGCGCGCGCGCGGCGCCGCTCGCCTTGATGTAGGCGGGCTGCAGCGAGTTGTCCGAATTCGGATCCAAGAGCATGTCGTTGTGATCGCCGAGGTGTTCGACGACCTCCTTGGTGCGACGCACGACATAGACCGGCTGACCGCGCCAGGCAACTTTCAGCATCTGGCCGGGATCGAGCTTGGAGGCGTCCACTTCGACCGGAGCGCCCAGCGCCATCGCGCGCGCGCTCGGGTTCCATGAGGCCAGGAACGGCGCCGCGGCGAACGCCACACCGATCGCCCCGGTTCCGACAGTGGCGGCGGTCAACAACCGGCGCCGACTATGATCGACCTGATCGTCCATTCCAATTACCCCTGCACGCGATTGACAAAACTTTACCGGCTCCCGCGGGAGCTCGGTGTTTAACATTCACCATCGAGGGCGCATTATACACAGGAGCCAGTCGTCGCTGCGGGCCGCGCATGATATCGATCAGTTCCGGCGGCGTTCGCGGACGCGACGCCCGCCGGCCCGTGTCGTGCGCGGCGAGAGTTTTCTCTTTCGGGATATGAATTGAAGTACGCTCGTTTCCTCGCGAAATTCCTGATCAGAGCGGTCGTGATCGGCCTCGCGGCCGGGTTTTTGATCGTCTGGTGGAAGCCGTCCCTGCTCGGCGGGCCGG
>JBBISV010000065.1:0-15609 GCA_037441085.1 Gammaproteobacteria bacterium
GGCGCGCGGGCGGCCGCCGCGGAGCGCGCGGACGCGCCGGTGCAATGGTCCCAGGCTGCGGGCGGCGACGGCCTGTTCGAGCGCCTGCGGACGCTGCGCAAGTCGCTGGCGGACTCGCGCGGCGTCCCGGCCTATCTCGTGTTCAACGATCGCACGCTGCAGGAGATGGCCGCCCGGATGCCACAAACCCGCGAGCAGCTGCTCGCGGTGCATGGCGTCGGCCAGCGCAAGCTCGACGAGTACGGCGACGCGTTCCTCGGCGAGATCCTCCGCCGCGACTGATGCGGCCCGCGCTCAAGAGGACGCCGGAACGGCGCCGCCGGGGGTCAGTTTGTCGATTGCCTGGGGCAGCGCGCCGCTGATCTTCTGCGCGAGTTCCTGCGGATCGATCCCGAGCTTGGCGGCGAGCGCCTGGATCGTGTCGGCGCCGAATGCCTGGTGCACCTGCGCGGCGGTGATCGGTTGATTCGCACCGTTGCCGATCCAGGAATTGACCGTCCCGCCGAGTCCCTGCTGTTCCAGCTGCGACACGATGCCCTGGATGCCGCCGTGTTTCTCGATCAGGGTGTTGACGACCGTCGCCATCTCACCGCCGACGAGGCCGCCCAAAATTCCGTCGAATAGTCCCATGCCGATCCGCTCCCTAGATTGAAAAGAGCCGCGATTCTAACATTCTCCTCAGACTTCCAGCCGGTCTTCGGGCGCCGCGACCAGGGCGTAGAGCACGGGCATCAGGAACACGCTGATCAACAGCCGCGACAACATGCCGCTGACGATGACGAGCGCAAACGGTCTCTGCGTGTCGGTTCCGACGCCGGTCGCGAGTGCCGCGGGCAGCAGTCCGAGAGCCGCCACCAGCGCGGTCATGATGATCGGGCGCAGGCGTTGTATGGCCCCCTGGCGGATCGCCTCGCCCACCGGGGTGCCGCTGCGCCGGAGCTCGTTCACGTAGGAAATGTAGACCACGGCCGTCAGCACCGAGACCCCGAACAGCGCGAGGAAGCCGATGCCGGAGGAGACGGAGAACGGCGTGTCGCTGATCCACAGCGCGAGAATGCCGCCCGCCGGCGCCGACAGCAGCACGCCGAGCACCGTGATGAACGGAAACTTGAAATTGTTGTACAGGGCGAACAGCAGCAGGAAGATCAGGAACAGGGTCAGCGGCAGGATCAGGCTGAGCTGGCGGCGGGACGCGGTGTATTGCGAGTATTCGCCCCCCCAGTCGGCGTGGTAGCCCTGGGGCAGCGGGACCTTGTCAGTGACCTGATGAATGGCATCGCCGACCGCGCCGGCGAGGTCGCGCCCCTGGACCGAGAACTGGACGCCGATGTAGCGCGAGTTGTTCTGACGGTAGATGAACGAGGCGCCGTTCGTCACGCGGATGTCGGCGAATTCCTTCAAGGGGATTTGCTGGCCTCCCGGCGTCGCCACCGGGATGTTGCCGATCTCCGTCGGATCGTCGCGATAGCGGCGGTCCAGACGCACCACCAGGTCGAACTGCTTCTCCCCCTGGACGACCTGGGTGGCGACGTCGCCGCCGACCGCGGACTGGATCAAGGCATTGACGTCGGCGACGTTGACGCCATAGCGGGCGATCCGGGCGCGGTCGATCTTGATCGTGAGGCTCGGCTGCCCGAGTTCCTGGACCAGCGTCACGTCGCGGATTCCGGGCACCCGCTGCAGCACCTGCTTGATGGCCTTGCCCTTCCGTTCGAGCGTCTGCAGGTCGGGACCGAACACCTTCACCGCGAGCGCACTCTTCAGGCCGGTCTCGGCTTCGTCGACGGCGTCCTCGGCGGGCTGCGTGTAATTGAAGATGATGCCCGGAAACGACTGCAGCCTGCGGTTGATGGCGGCGATCAGCGCCGGCTTGGTGCGGTAGGGTCCGCGCCACTTCGAATACGGCTCGAGACCGACGAAGAACTCGACGTTGAAAAATCCGGTCGAGTCGGTGCCGTCGTCCGGTCTGCCGAGTTCCGAGGTGACCGTGGTGACCTCCGGGAAGGAGCGCAGCACGTCGCGCACCTGCGGCGCGATCTTGGCCGCTTCGTCGAATGAAATCGTGTACGGCATGGTCGCCCGCACCCACAGCGCGCCCTCGTCGAGGTGCGGCATGAATTCGGCGCCTATCCGCGGAATGAGCAGCAGCGAACCGGCCAGCAGCGCGACGGAGGCGAGCGCCGTCGTCTTCGGGCGCGCTAGGCAGCGGTCGAGGCCGCGGGTGTAGAGCGCCTGTATCGCCTCGAACGCCCGGTTTCGCCGCTCGCGCACGCCCTTGCGCATGAACCACGAACACATCACCGGCAGCAGCGTGAGCGTGACGATCAGCGAGCCGACCAGCGCGAAGATCATCGTGTCGGCCATCGGCTTGAACAGCGTTCCGGACGGACCGGCGAGCACGTAGATCGGCAGGAAGCTCGCGACGATCACCGCGACGGCGTAGAAAAGCGGGCGGTCCACCTCCGCCGCCGCGTCCTTGATGATCGCCGCGACGTCGAGCGCGCGGCCGCGGCGCGCCGCGATCTGGCGGAAAATGTTCTCCACCATGAATATTGCGCCGTCGACGAGTATGCCGAAGTCCACGGCCCCGATGGACAGCAGATTGGCGGATGCATGCTGCAGGTCGAGGCAGACGAATGCGAACAGCAGCGCGAGCGGGATCGTCGTGGCGACGATCAGGCCCGCGCGAAAGTCGTACAAGAAGAACACCAGCACGACGACCACCAGCAACATGCCGCGCAGAAGGTTGCGCTCGACGACCTGCGTGGTGCGCGCGATCAGATCGCTGAGGTCGTAGAACGGATGGATCTTCACGTCCTTCGGCAGGACATGGTCGTTCAGTTCCCGGGTCTTCGCCTCGACCCGCTTCAGGACGTTCTGGGTCTTTTCGCCGGTGCGCATCAGGATGACGCCCTCGACGGCGTCGTTCTGCTTCTCATAGCCGAACTCGCCGAGCCGCGGCGCGATGCCGATCGTCACGCGGCCGACGTCCTTCAGCAGCACCGGCGTGCCGTCGTGAACGGCGAGCACCACGTTGCCGATGTCCGCCAGGCTGTGCAGCCGCCCCATGCCGCGCACGTAGTAGAACTGTCCGCCCTGGGAGTAGAAGCCGCCCCCGGCGTTGCCGTTGTTGGCGGCGAGGGCCGCCTCCACCTGCGGCACGGACATGCCGACCGCGGCGATTTTCGAAGGATCGAGCAGCACCTGGTACTGCATCGTGCCGCCGCCGAATCCGGAATCGTCGGCGACGCCGCGGACGGAGCGGTATTGCGGCTCGACGATCCAGTCCTCGAAGGTCTTCAATTCCATCGGCGAGCGGTCCGGGCTCTGCAGCACGTAGCGGTAGATCAGGCCGGACGGCGCCGACAGCGGCGACACCGAGGGCGACACCCCGTTCGGCAGCGTGACGCCGGACAGTCGGTTGAACACCCGCTGGCGCGCGAAGTAGTTGTCGGTGCCGTCGTCGAATGTCAGGGTGACGTCGGACAATCCATACAGGGAGATCGAGCGGATGGTCGCGGTGCGCGGAATGCCGTTCATGCCGCGCTCCATCGGCACCGTGATCAGCCGCTCGACCTCCTCGGCGGCGTGCCCGGGCCATTGGGTGACGATCTCCACCATCGGCGGCGACAGGTCCGGGTAGGCATCCATCGGCAGGCGCTTCAGCGACCAGGCGCCCGCGCCGATCAGCACCAGCGTCAGCAGCGCGATGATGAAGCGCTGGCGCAGCGAGGAGGCGACGATCCGGTTCATGATCGAGCCGGCCGTGCGCGCGGGGCCGGACGCGGGCGGTTCGTCGCTCATTGGTTTTGTATGAACTGCAGGAAAATGCCGCCGTCGACGACGACCCGGTCGCCGGCGCGCAATCCGGCCGTGATGTCGTATTGCGCCCCGTCGCGGTATCCGAGGGTCACGTGCCGCCGCGCGAAGCGGCCGTCGGGCCGCGCGATATAAAGGAACGGCAGATTCTCGTCGTCGCGCAGGATCGCGGACACGGGCACCAGCAGTCCGGTGCCCGCCTCGCGCGAATGGATCAGCACGCGCACGTACATGCCCTTGCGGAGCCGGGCCGCGCCATTATCGACGACCACCCGCGCGGTGACCGCGCGGGTGTCGGCGTTGACGACCGCGGAGATGTTGGTGACGGTTCCCGGCAAACCGGCGCCTGACGCGCCGCGCAGCACCTCCGCGGGATCACCTGGCGCGACCGCATCGACGTCGTCCCCGAAAACCTGCGCGCTGACCCACATGTGCGCGAGGTTCGCGATGGTGAAACAAGGCGTGGTGCCCGCCTGCAGGAGTTCTCCCGGGCTGATCAGCTTTTCCACGACGGTGCCCGAGATCGGGGCCCGGATCACGCCCTCGATCCGGCCGACGGGCCGGCCGGCCTCGATGTCCTGGATGGTCCGCGGGTCGACGTTCAGCGCGACCAGCGCCTGACGGGCCGCGTCGCGGTCCGCCGCCGCGTTCGCGGCGTCGGTCATCGCCTGGTTCGCCTCGCGTTCGGCGATGCCGTGGTGACGCAGCAGATCCGCATCCATCGCCGCGAGCCGGCGCGCGGTGTGCGCGGTCGCAAGCGCCTTGCGGTACGCGCCGACCGCCGCCGCGAAGTCCGGCGAGTCGACGACGGCCAATGGCGCCCCCTGCCGCACGCGCCGGCCCGTCTCGACCAGCAGCCGCTTGACCGGCCCGGAAAACGGGGCGATCACGCTGGTGGACCCGTTCTGGTCGAATTCGACCGAACCGGTGGTGTCCAGGGTCCTGTGAAAGGTGGAGGGCGCGACGGTGAACAGGTGGATGTGCTGACGCTGCGCCGAGGTCAGGGTGACGTCGGCGGCGGTCGCGGACGCCGGCGGCACCGCCGGTCCGCCGCCGGCGGAACAGCCCGTGGCCATCAGGGCTGCGGCCAGGGCGGCAGCGGCCAGGACGGCGGGCACGGTCGAACGTCGGCTGTTCATCATGGATTTTCCGTCAAGCTCGCGCGATGCCACCACCCACCTCCCAGCGCCTGGAACAACGCCGCCGTATCCGCAAAACGATTCGCCCGGGCCTGGACCAGGTTGATCCGCGCCTGTTGGACCGATTGTTCGGCGCCGAGCAGCGTCGCGAGGCTGGCGTAGCCGTCGTGCGCCTGTCGCTGGGATAGATCGAGCGTGACTTTGGCGGCCGTCGCCGCCGCGGCCGCGGCCTTCAAGCCGGCGGCGTCCTGCTCGAGCGCCGCGAGGGTGTCGGCGACGTTCTGCACGGCGGTGATCACCGCGCTGCGGTACTGTGCGGCGGCCTGCTGGTATGCGGCCTTGGCGGCGCGTTCCTGGTGCAGCAGGCTGCCGCCTTGAAAGATCGGGGCGGTCGCCGCCGCGCCCACGCCCCAGAAGCCGGTGCCCGCGGTGAACAGCTGGGACAGCGCGAGCGCCGAACTGCCGGTCGCGGCGGTCAGCTCAAATTCCGGCAGCCGATGCGCCGCCGCGATGCCGATCGCGGCGCTGGCGGCGTGCAGAGCGGCCTCGGCGGCGCGTACGTCGGGACGCTGTTCGATGAGCTTCGACGGCAGGCTCACGGGCAGGTCATCCGGCAGGCGCATGCCCTCGAGCGTGAAGCGCGCCGCCGGCCCCTGGTTCGGAAAGCGGCCCGCGAGCGCCGCGAGCTGGTCCCGCTGCTGGGCGAGCGCTTTGCGCAGTGGCGGCAGCGCGGCCACCGCCTGCGCGGTTTGCGCCTCCTGGGCGGCGAGGTCGAGGCGGCTGGCATAGCCCTTGGCGTATTGGTAGCGCAGGATGCGCGTCAGCCGGTCGTTGATTCGCGCGATCCTGCGGATCGCGTCGATTTGCCCGCGGAGCGCGGCTTCCTGGATCGCGCCGACGACCACGTTCGCAACGAGCGTGTCGTAAGTCGCGATCATCTGAAACCGCGCTTGCTGTTGCTGCGCCCGCGCCGACTCCACGGTGCGGCGGTTCAGGCCGAACACATCCGGCACGTAAGAAATGCTCAGCTGCGGCGTGAACAGGTTGTATTGATATTCGTTGGGCACCACCGGGTAATTGGGCACCGGTGCGAGTTCGGTCGACTGGCGCGCGCGGTTCGCGGAGAAAGCGCCGGACACGCTCGGATAGTACGCGCCGCGTTGGGCGAGGAGGCTCTCGTGCGCCGCCCGCAGCGCCGCTTTCGCGGCTTCGAGATCCGGATTGTGGGCGAGCGCGCGCGCGATCAGCGCGTCCAGCGGCTTGGAGTGGAACAGACGCCACCAATCCGCCGCGACATCGCCGCCCGCGGTGAACTGCTGGGACGCGCCGCCGGCGATTCCGGCGGTCGCGGCGGTCGGCCGCAGCGGCCCGGCGGTGTAGCCGCGGACATCCGGAGGCGCCGGTTTCCTGTAGTCGGGACCGACCGCGCAGCCGGCGACCAGGGCGAGCAGCGCGAAGCTCCATGGAACCACGCGTAGAGCCCGACCGACCCCGATCAATTTGCGGTGTTTCCAGTTTAACTGCACGGTGAGGGCGTGAAAATTGGCACACCCTTGCCCATAGTGCAAGCGTGACGGCGCCGATGCCGCTATCGGACACACTTTGCGCGCGCAAGTTCCGAATGATGAGAGAATCCGGCGATTTCATCAGAACACAGGAAGATCCACCCCATGGCGAACACGGTGAACGCGCAGGCCGCGCGTAACTCGACCGGGCATGTGCTGCTGGCGAGCCTGGTCGGCACCACCATCGAATTTTTCGATTTCTACATCTACGCGACCGCGGCGGTGATCGTCTTTCCCCGGATCTTCTTTCCGAAGGCCGACCCCAATGCGGCGGTCCTGGAGTCGCTGGCGACGTTCGCGCTGGCGTTCTTCGCGCGGCCGGTGGGCTCGGCGGTATTCGGCCACTTCGGCGACCGGATCGGCCGCAAGGCGACCCTGGTCGCGGCGCTGCTCACGATGGGCTTGTCGACCGTGACGATCGGCCTGTTGCCGACCTACGCCTCGATCGGCGTCATGGCGCCGCTCGGTCTGGCGTTGTGCCGCGTCGGCCAGGGCCTCGGCCTCGGCGGCGAGTGGGGCGGCGCGGTGCTGCTCGCGATCGAGAACGCGCCTCCGGGCAGGCGCGACTGGTACGGGATGTTCCCGCAGCTGGGCGCGCCGATCGGATTCATCTGCTCCTCGGGCGTGTTCCTCGCGCTCGCCCATTGGCTCGATGAACGGCAGTTCATGGCATGGGGCTGGCGCGTGCCGTTTCTATTGAGCTTCCTGCTGGTCGGGGTCGGCCTGTACGTGCGCCTGCGCCTGACCGAAACCCGGGCGTTCGCGCAGGCGATGGCCCGGAACGAACGGGTCAGTGTTCCGATGTGGTCGGTGTGTGCCCTGCATACGCGCGCGCTCGTGCTCGGGACCTTCGCCGCGACGGCGACTTTCGTGGTGTTCTACCTGATGACCGTGTTCACGCTCGGCTGGGGCACGGGCCATCTGCATTACTCGCGTCCGGCGTTCCTGGAAATGCAGATGATCGGCGTGGTGTTCTTCGGACTGTGCATTCCACTGTCGGCGTGGATCGCCGCGCGCCGCGACAGCCGCTGGATGCTGATCGCGGCGACCATCGGCATCATCGCCTACGGACTGGTGTTCGCGCCGCTGTTCGGGGGCGGTGCGCGCGCTGGAGTGCTGGCGGCGCTGGCGATAGGGCTTGCGCTGATGGGATTGACCTACGGGCCGCTCGGGACCGCGCTGGCCGCGCTGTTCCCGACGGCGATCCGATACACCGGCGTCTCGCTGACCTTCAACCTCGCGGGGATCGTCGGCGCCTCGCTCGCCCCGTATGCGGCGACATGGCTCGCGACGCGCTACGGCTTGTGGTCGGTGGGTGCTTACCTCAGCGGGGCCGGCCTGGTCAGCTTGTGCGCGCTGTGGCTGCTGCCTGCGCGGCCGGCCTGACGCTCAATCCCGGTAGTCCGCGGCGCAGGTTTCGTCGGCCCGCGCGGCCGGCCCGCCGAGCGCGTCGAGGGCCGGCGTGAGCAGCGCCGCCGTCAGGAGATTCAAGATCACCGTGTAGACGGCCGTGTATCCGGGGATGGTGTAGCCGCCGAGCACCAGCGGAAAGCTCGGCGTGAGGTGTGTCGCCACCGCCATCGAGGTGCCGGCCGCGATGCCGACCGCCCAGCCCGCGAGCAGCGCCCAGGGATTGAACCAGCGCGTATAGGCGCCGATCATCACCGCCGGGAGCGTCTGGATCATCCAGATGCCGCCGAGCAGCTGCAATTGAATCGCGTACTGTGTCGGCACCACGACGATGAACGCCAGCGCCCCGAATTTCACGAGCAGCGACGCTCTTTTGGCGATCTGCGATTCGCGGCGCTCCGTCGGGCTCGACTCGAAGAACTCGCGATGCACGTTGCGTGTATACAGATTGGCCGCCGCGATCGACATGATCGCCGCCGGAACGAGCGCGCCGATCGCGATCGCGGCGAAGGCGATGCCGACGAACCACGACGGAAAGCTGTGCAGGAACAGCGCCGGCACCGCGAAGTTGTTGCCGAACTGCCTGAATCCGGCGGCGTACCGTGGAAGCTTGTCGAGCCCGGCGGCGATCACGAAATAGCCGAACAGCGCGAGCAGCCCGAGCATCAGGCTGTAGGCGGGCAGGAGCGCCGCGTTGCGCCGGAGGGCGCGGCCGCTGCTCGCGCTGAGCGCGCCGGTCAGCGAGTGCGGGTAGAGGAACTGGGCGAGCGCGGATCCCAGCGCGAGGGTCGCATAGGCGGAATACGCCCCCGTCGTATGCGGTCCCGGAACCGCCAGCAGCAGTTTCGCGGGCGGCACGGCCGCGAAGATTCTGCCGAATCCGCCGAGTTCGGCCGGCACCACGATCACGGCGGCGATCGCGGTGACGTAGATCAGCACGTCCTTGACGATCGCGATCGATGCCGGCGCCCGCAGGCCGCTGGAATAGGTGAATGCCGCCAGCACCAGGAAGGCGATGAGCAGCGGTGCGTCCGCCGCGGCGCCGGTGCCCGAGACGCCGAGCGCGCCGAGCACGACCTGGATGCCGAGCAGCTGCAGCGCGATGTACGGCATGGTCGCCACGATCCCGGTCAGCGCGACCGCGAGCGCGAGCCAGCGGTTCGCGAAGCGGCCGCGCACGAAATCGCCGGCGGTGATGTAGCGGCGCCTGTGGCACACGTGCCACAGGCGCGGAAGCACGAGGTACAGCAGCGGGTACACGAGGATCGTGAACGGCACCGCGAAAAAGGCGACGGCGCCCGCGCCGAACGCGAGCGCGGGCACGGCGATGAACGTGTAGGCGGTGTAGATGTCGCCGCCGACCAGGAACCAGGTGATCAGCGTGCCGAAGCGGCGTCCGCCCAATCCCCATTCGTGCAGCAGGTCCAGGTCGCCGCGGCGCCAGCGGGCGGCGGCGAAGCCGATCACCGAGACCAGGCCGAACAGCGCGACGAATATCGCGAGCGCGACCCGGTCGAGCGGCGGGCCGGCCCGGTCAGCCCAGGGCAAGATAGACGACCGCGGTCGAAAGCGCGCCCAGGACCACCCACAGGAGCTGGAACCAGTAGAAGAACGGCATGCCGAACAACCGCGGCTCCACCCGGTTGTACAAGGCGGGCCACAGCAGCACCGCGTACTGGAGCGCGAACAGCGCGTACCACCAGCTCCAGCCGTCTCGTTTCCGAGGTTTCTTCCCCATTTCCGGGCATTATAGACTGCGATGGAAACCGCGGTGTCGGGGAAAGCACGATGAGCACGAATCAGAGCGCGGCGGATCCGTTCGCGGCCCTCGGGGAGGACCTCGGGCGTCTCGCCACCGTGGGGCGACGACGCGCGTTGATCGGCGCCGGGGGCATCGATTTCACGTCGAACGATTATCTGGGGCTCGCCGATTCCGACGAATTGCGTCAGGCCGCGGTCGCGGCGCTCGCCCGGCGGGTGCCGCTCGGTGCCGGGGGCTCGCGTCTGTTGCGGGGAAATCACCCCGAGCATGAGGCCCTGGAGCGGGCCGCCGCCGATTTCTTCGGCTCCGAGTCCGCGCTGTATTGCACGACCGGCTACGCCGCCAACCTGGCGCTGTTTGCGACGGCGCCGCAGCGCGGGGACCTGGTCGTGCACGACGAACTGATCCATGCGAGCGTGCGCGACGGCCTGCGCCGCGGCCGGTCCGAAGCGGCGGCGGTGCGCCACAACGATCCGCAGGCGATCGACGAGGAGATCGCGCGCTGGCGCCGCCAGGGCGGCATGGGACGGGCCTGGATCGCGGTCGAGAGCCTGTACAGCATGGACGGCGACGGACCCCGCATCGAGGATTTGGACGCGGTGGCCCGGCGTCGGGACGCGCTGTTGGTGCTCGACGAGGCGCATGCCACCGGCGTGCTGGGACCGGACGGCCGCGGACGGGCGTGGACGCTGGAAGGGCGCGAACACGTGATCACGATCCATACCTGCGGCAAGGCGCTCGGCACCGCCGGAGGACTGATCTGCGCGCCGCGGGTCGTCCGGGATTTTCTGATCAACCGCGGCCGCGCGTTCATTTTCACGACGGCTCCGTCACCGCTGATCGCGGCCGTCACCCGGGAATCCCTCGCGTTGTGCGCCCGCGGCGCCGCGCGCCGCGCGAGACTGCAGGAACTCGTGGCGTACGCATCGCGCGAATTGAAGCGCCACTTCGGTCTCGACGGTTCCGGGACGCACATACTGCCGCTCGTGATCGGCGATGACCGGGCCGCGGTCGCTCTGGCGGAAAAGCTGCGCGCCGCGGGCTACGACGTGCGCGCCATCAGGCCGCCGACGGTGCCGCCGGGAACGGCGCGGCTGCGCATCGCGCTCACGCTCAACGTCGATGAGGCCGCGATCACCGGGCTCATGCAGGCGCTCGCGCGGGAATGGGCGCCGCGCACCGCGTGCGCGGCCGGACCATGAGCGTTCACTTCGGGTGCACGCTCTGCGGCCGGTGTTGTCACGGTCTGCGGCTGCCCCTGACGGCCCTCGAGGCGCGCGCATGGCTGCGCGACGGGCACGACGTGCAGATCCTGTGCGAGGCGATCCCCTGGCTCGGCGAGCCCGAGGATCCGTCCAGCCTCGCCGGGTATCGGCGCGGCCGCTCGTTCGCCGCGGACAGCGGCGCGCTGGCGCTGCGCGTCGTCGTCATCCTCGCGGCGCGTTTCGCCGGTGCGTGCCCGAACCTGAAGTCCGACATGACCTGCGGCATCTATCCACGGCGGCCGCTCGTATGCCGGATCTATCCCGCGGAAATCAATCCGTTCCGGGAACTGCAACCCGCCGCGAAGGCCTGTCCGCCGGAGGCGTGGGCGCCCACGCAGCCGGTGCTCGAGCGGGACGGGGCGCCGGTCGACCCACTGACCCGCGAACACATCGGCGCTTACCGCGCCCTCGATGCGGCCGAAAGCGGTCTGCGCGAGCGCGTGTGCGCGGCGCTCAACATCGATTGCGCGGCGGTCGCCGACGAAGGGTTCATCATCTACTCGCCGGCGCGCGAACGGCTGCTTGCCGCGCTCGAGCCCGGGTCGGGCGGGAGCGGAACTCCGGCTGCCCGCGGCCCGTGGCGCCTCGTCTCGCACCGCCGCGCGGCGGTCGCCGCCATCACCGCGATCGGCGGCGTCGGCGTGCTCGGCGCACCGGCCGGCGCCGGGTGCGAGTATTTTGGACTGCGGCCGGCCGATGGAGGGGAGGATTGACGCCGGGCTGCGCCCGGCCCCGCTCGAATGTTCAGGCGGCGTGGCCGTCCATGATCGGCCGCGTGACCTGGGAGTCGCACCATTCGACGCCGAGCCGATCGCCGTCGGCGCGGGCGACGTACGACGGGATCGAGCGGCCATTGACATAGACGTCGACGCGCGCGAATACAGGCAATGGAGTTTGTACTTCGATCAACGCGCCGGTGCGGCTGATGTTGAGGATGCGCCCGGCGGTGACGATGCCGCCGCGGGTCTGCAGTTGAACCGGGAGATTCACCGAGATGCGCTTGCCCCATCGATGTTCCATAGCGGCATCGCTCCAGTGTGGTAGGCGGCGATTGTCCCACGAGATTTTCGATCGGGGTATCCGTGAATGTCCCTAGCCGGAACCCTCGTGGCGGCACTGCGCCGCGGGCGGGCGCTGCGGCAATTCCCTATTGCTGCGCCGCCTTCATCGCCGACAATGGGCCTTGAATCGGAGCGCACGCGTTGCATCGCAATTCATCGCATTTCCCCCTCGCACTGGTGTTGATGTCGGCGACGCTCGGCGGTTGCGCCGTCGGTCCGCATTTTCGGCCGCCGGCGCCGCCGTCGGTTGGCGCCTACACGCGCGCCGCCGACGCGCCCGGACTCGGCGCGGGCGCCGGCGAGGTCGCGCAGCGGCTGGACGCCGGCGCCGCGATTCCCGCGGATTGGTGGCGCGCGTTCCACTCGCGCGAGCTCGATCGGATGGTGCGCCGCGCGCTCGCGCAGAACCCGTCGATCGAGGCGGCGCGGGCGACGCTCGCCGGCGCGCAGGAGGCGGTCATCGAGGCGCGTGGCGGCCGCGCCCCGCAAGTCGATGTGGCGGCGACGGCCGTGCGCCAAAAGGGACCGGCGTTCGCGCTCGGCCTGCTGCCGGCACGGCAGAAGCTCCCGCAATTCAACCTGTATACGGTCGGCCCGACGGTCAGTTTCGACGCGGACGTGTTCGGTCTCGATGCGCGGCGCGTCGAGGAACGCCGGGCGATTGCCGGCGAGCGGCGTGACGAACTCGCCGCCGCCCAGCTCGCCATCGCCGGCAACACCGTCATTTCGACGCTGAACGTCGCGGCGATCAACCTGCAAATCCAGGCCGCGCGACAAATCATCGAGGCCGACACCCGGAATCTCGCGCTGGTGCGGCGCACGTTCGCGGCGGGCCGCGCCCGGCGCATCGATGTGCTGACCGCGCGCTCGCGGCTCGCCGCCGACGCGACCCTGTTGCCGGCGCTCGGTCGGCAGCTGGCCGCGGCGCAGGACGGCCTCGCCGTGTTGCAGGGAGCGTTTCCCGCGGCGTTCATCCCTCCCGACGTCAACCTCGACCAACTGACGCTGCCTGCGCGGCTGCCGCTCGCGGTGCCGTCCGCGCTGGTGCGGGCCCGCCCGGACATCCGCGCCGCGGAATCCCTGCTGCACGCGCGCAGCGCGGCGGTCGGCGTCGCGACGGCGCGCCTCTATCCGAATATCGTGCTGTCGGCGTCGCTCGCCACCGCGGGTCTCACGACCGCGTCCCTGTTCGGTGCGAACAGCGGCGTCTGGGCCGTCGCCGGCGGCATCACCGCCCCGGTCTTTCATGGCGGCGCGCTCGAGGCGCAGCGGCGGGAGGCGGTCGCGCAGATGAACCAGGCCCTGGCGCTGTACCGGCAGACCGTGCTCGCGGCGTTCGGCCAGGTCGCGGACACGCTGCGCGCTCTCGGCGAGGACGCCGCGCTGGTCGCGGCCGAACGCGATGCGCTGGACGCTGCGGCGGCCGCGTTGGAGCTGCAGCGGGCGAGTTATGCGGCGGGGCGCGGTGATGTGCTGAGTCTGCTGCAGGCGGAACGCGAGTTCCAACAGGCGCGTCTCGGCTATGCGCGCGCCCGCGCACAGCGCTATGTGGACAGCGCCCAGTTGTTCGTTGCCATGGGAGGAGCGCGATGAGCAAGCGTCGTATCGCATCGATCCTGATTCCGCTCCTGGTCCTCGCGCTCGCCGGCGCGCTGTGGTGGGTCTACCGGTTGCGATCGACCGCAGGCGGCGATGCGCTGGTTCTTTACGGCAACGTCGACATCCGTGAGGCGCGCCCCGCGTTCGACGACACCGGTCCGGTCGACGCCTTGCTGGTCACGGAGGGCGCGCGCGTGCGCAAGGGCGAGCTGATCGCCCGCATCGACGACGCGCGCTACGCGTTGCGGGCGGCCGAGGCCCGGCAGACCGCGTTGCGGCTCGGCGCGGATCTGGAGCGGTTGCTGCACGGCTCGCGGCCCCAGGAAATCGCCAAGGCGAAGGCCGCGATGGAGGCGCTCGACGCGGTGTACCGAAACGACCGGCTGGTGTATGCGCGCACCGTCGGACTGGTTCCGCTCGGCGTCGCGTCGACCGAGGACCGGGACAATGCCGCGGCCGCCGTGCGCGCGTCGCGGGCGAGCTACGATGCCGCGCGGCAAAGCTACGAACTCGCGAAGATCGGACCGCGCGCCGAGGACGTCGCCGCGGCCCGGCATGCTTACCGTGCGGCCCAGGCCGCCGCCGCGCTGGCGGCGCGGGAGCTCGCCGATACCCGCCTGTACGCCCCGGTCGACGGCATCGTCGAGGATCGCATTCTCGAGGTCGGCGACATGGCGGCACCCAATGTCCCCGTGTACACGATCGCATTGACCGATCCCCTGTGGGTGCGCGCCTATGTGCCGGAGGGCGACCTCGGCCGCGTCCGGCTCGGCATGAAGGCGACCGTCGCCACCGACAGTTTTCCCGGCAAGACCTACCGCGCCTGGGTGGGCTATTTGTCGCCCACGTCGGAGTTCACGCCGAAAGCGGTCGAAACACCGGAACTGCGCACGGCGCTCGTCTACCAGGTGCGGATCTATGTCTGCGACGCACGCGGCGAACTGCGGCTCGGCATGCCCGCGACGGTACATCTGGACTTGGGCCAAACGGCCGGCACGGCGCACCCGGACTGTGGACCGTAACATGCCCGTCGACGCCGAACACGGGCCGGCGCTGCGTCTCGAGGGGGTACGCCGAGTATTCCGCGCCGGCCGGCGCGTGGTCACGGCGCTCGACGGCATCGACGCCGTCGTGGCCCGCGGCGACGTGATCGGCCTGATCGGGCCGGACGGCGCCGGCAAGACGACGCTGATGCGATTGATCGCCGGGCTGTTGCGCCCGGACGCGGGCCGTATCGAGGTGCTGGGCATCGATGTCGCGCGCGATCCGCTCGCGGTGCAGGCGCGCCTCGGCTACATGCCGCAGCGCTTCGGTCTCTACGAAGACCTCAGCGTCGCCGAAAATCTCGACCTGTACGCCGACCTGCAGGACGTGCCCCCGGAATCGCGCCCGGAGCGGTATGCCGAGCTGCTGACGATGACCGGTCTTGGGTCCTTCACCGCGCGCAACGCCGGACAGTTGTCCGGCGGAATGAAGCAGAAGCTCGGTCTCGCCTGCACGCTGATCCGGCCGCCGGAACTGCTGCTGCTCGACGAACCGACGGTCGGCGTGGATCCGGTTTCGCGCCGTGAATTGTGGAACATCATCGGCCATCTGACCCGCGACAACGGCACCACGGTCCTGTTCAGCACCGCCTACCTCGACGAGGCGGAGCGCTGCGACACGGTGCTGTTGATCCACGAAGGCAGGCTGCTCGGCGAGGGGCCGCCGGGGGCGTTCACGGCCGAGATCGCCGGGCGCAGCTACATCGCCACCGCCGCGCTCGACCGACGCCTGCTGCAGGCGCGCCTCGCCGACTCGCCGGGCATCGTCGATGCGGTGATCCAGGCCGGCCATGTGCGAATTGTCGCCGCATCGACCGCGCCGCTCCATGAGGCCTCGCTCGTCGCGGAGGCGCCGGAATTGCGGCTCACACCGACCGCGCCGCGCTTCGAGGATGCCTTCGTCGCGCGCCTGCGGCCGCAGCCCGCGGCGCGGCGCGCGGCGGCC
>JBBISV010000066.1:0-10612 GCA_037441085.1 Gammaproteobacteria bacterium
GCGAACAGATGTTCCTCCTCCTCGCTGCCGGGCTTGGCGAGCAGCGATGCGTCCTTCTCGGCCTTCGCTCCCAAATGCAGGAGGAGCGTCGCGTCGCCGCCGTCGTCGAGGATCATGTTCGAGTAACCGTTGTCCGGCCACTCGAAGATCCGGTGCGTGTAGTCCCAGTATTCGGCGAGCGTCTCGCCCTTGACCGCGAACACCGACGTGCCGCCGGCGGCGATCGCCGCGGCCGCGTGATCCTGCGTCGAGTAGATGTTGCACGAGGCCCAGCGGACCTCGGCGCCGAGCGCGTTCAGCGTCTCGATCAGCACGGCGGTCTGGATCGTCATGTGCAGCGAACCGGTGATGCGCGCGCCGCGCAGCGGCCGCCCGGCGGCGAATTCCTCGCGGATCGCCATCAGCCCCGGCATCTCGGTTTCGGCGATCTTGATTTCCTTGCGACCCCAGTCGGCGAGCCCCATGTCCTTGACGATGTAATCTATCTTCGGTTTGACGACTGCATTCATGATCCGGTACTCCTCGGCAGGCGCGCTCAGACGGCGCGCGTTGATTTCGATTCGGCGGCGAGCGCTTCGGCCTTGTCCGTGCGCTCCCAGGTGAACTCCGCTTCCTTGCGGCCGAAATGGCCGTAGGAGGCGGTCTTTTGATAGATCGGGCGCGTCAGGTTCAGCATCTCGCGCAGGCCGAACGGCGTCAGGTCGAAATGCGCGCGCACGATCTTGGTCAGCTTCTCGTCGGCGAGCTTTCCGGTGCCGAAGGTCTCGACCATGATCGAGGTCGGTTCCGCGACGCCGATCGCATAGGACACCTGGACCTCGCAGCGGGCGGCGAGCCCCGCGGCGACGATGTTCTTCGCGACGTAGCGCGCCGCGTACGCGGCCGAGCGGTCCACCTTCGACGGGTCCTTGCCGGAGAACGCGCCGCCGCCGTGCCGCGCGAAGCCGCCGTAGGTGTCGACGATGATCTTGCGCCCCGTCAGGCCGCAGTCGCCGACCGGCCCGCCGATCACGAATCGCCCGGTCGGGTTGATGTGGACCTTGGTGCGCTTGTCGACCCACTTGCGCGGCAGCACGGGGTTCAGGATCTCCTCGATGACCGCCTCGCGCAAGCGCCTGGTCGACACGTCGTCGCTATGCTGCGTCGAGAGCACCACGGCCTCGATTCCCACCGGGCGGTCGTCCTCGTAGCGCAGCGTCACCTGGCTCTTCGCGTCCGGCCGCAGCCACGGCAGCTTGCCGCTCTTGCGCACCTGGGCCTGTCGCTTCACGAGGCGGTGCGCGAGCGTGATCGCCGCCGGCATCAGCACGTCGGTCTCGCTCGAGGCGTAGCCGAACATCAGGCCCTGGTCGCCCGCGCCCTGTTTGCGCTCATCCTTGCGATCGACGCCCTGGGCGATGTCCGGGGACTGTTTGCCGATGATGTTGAGCACGCCGCAGCTCGCGCCGTCGAAGCCCATGTCCGAGTTGTCGTAGCCGATGTCGAGAACCGTCTTGCGCACGATCGCCTCGACGTCGACCCAGGCATTGGTCGTCACCTCGCCGGCGACGATGACGACGCCGGTCTTGACCAGCGTCTCGCAGGCGACCCGGCCGCGCGGATCGGCGGCGAGGATCGCGTCGAGGATCGCGTCGGAGATCTGGTCGGCGACCTTGTCCGGATGGCCTTCGGAGACCGACTCGGAGGTGAAGGAAAAGTTCTTGCTCATGTGTCCATTCCAGGGGCCGGTTGCCCGAAAGTCTGCTCGAAACGCTCCGCGAACTGGGCCCGCGTGAAGCGATGGTTTTGCGGTCCGCGCGATTCGATCTTCAGCGCGCCCATCAGCGAGGCGATGCGCCCCGTCGTCTCCCACGGCAGGCCGCGCAGCAAACCGTGGATTAGACCAGCGCGATAGGCATCTCCGCAACCCGTGGGATCGACCACGGTGCGTGCGGCGGCGCAGGGGATCTCCAGCCTGCGGTCGCCCGTGTGAATCTCCGAGCCTAGCGCCCCCTTGGTGATGATCAGCGCGTCGACCCGGGCGGCGACGTCGGCCGCGCTCCAGCCGGTCTTTTGTTGCATGAGGCCCCACTCGTAGTCATTGACCGCGACCCAGCGGGCCTGGTCGATGAAGAACTTGAGCTCCTCGGGGCCGAACATCGGCAGCCCCTGGCCCGGGTCGAACAGGAACGGGATGCCGGCGGCGGCGAATTGCGCCGCATGCTCGATCATCGCCTGCCGGCCGTCGGGCGCGACCACGCCGAGCGCGATGCCGGCGGCCGACCCGACCAGGTTCCGATGCGCATATTGCATCGCACCCGGATGAAAGGCGGTGATCTGGTTGTCGTCCAGGTCGGTGGTGATGTAGGCCTGCGCGGTGAACGCCTCCGGCACCACGGTGACGTGGTCTAGCTCGATGCCGAGCGCGCGCAGGCGTTCGGCGTACGGCCCGAAATCGTGGCCCGCGGTCGCCATCGGCACCCCGCGGTCGCCGAGCAGCTTCAAGCCGTAGGCGATGTTCGCGGCGCAGCCGCCGAACTCGCGCCGCATTTCGGGCACCAAGAACGCCACGTTCAGGATGTGGATCTTCTCGGGAAGGATATGGGCCTGGAATCGATCCGGAAATATTAAGATCGTGTCATACGCGACCGAGCCGCAAATCAGCGCGCCCGCTTTTTTACCGGACATTGACGTCATCCGTCCAACCCTCGGGGACAAACGGGTATTCTACAGCCAAAGCCCACCCTCCCGCCCGCCTCCTTGCACGATGCATCCCGACCCCCCGACCCAGTCCAACCAACCCGGCATGTCGAAGCTCCTGGTGCTGCTCGGGGTGATCTCGCTGCTCGGGCCGTTTTCAATCGACATGTATCTGCCGGCGCTGCCGGCGATCGCCGCGGACCTGCATGCGAGCGCCGCCGCGGTGCAGTTGACGCTGCCGGCGTTCTTCATCGGCCTCGCGATCAGCCAGCTGCTGTTCGGCGTCCTCGCCGACCGGTTCGGCCGGCGGCCGACGCTGCTCACCGGGCTCGTGATCATCGCGCTCACCTCGCTCGGCTGCGCGACCGCGCACAGCGCGGCCGCGTTGACGGTGTGGCGCGTGTTCCAGGCGATCGGCGTCGGCAGCGCCACGGTCATCCCGCGCGCGGTGGTGCGCGACAGCTTCGCGGTCGGCCACGTCGCGCGCGCGATGTCGCTGCTCGGGATCATCAGCGGCATGGGCCCGATCCTCGCACCGCAGGTCGGCGGCTTGTTGCTGACGTTCGCCGACTGGCGCTTTCTGTTCTGGCTGTTGACTGCGATGGCGCTCGGCTCGCTGGCGGCGGCCTCGCGTCTGCTCGCCGAGTCCATCCCCGGCGGCCGGGCGGCCGCGAGCGGACCGCGCGCGTGGGCCGGCGTGCTCACCGACCGCAGATTCCTGCGCTTCGCGCTGCCGGCGAACCTGATCTCGGCGAGCGTGTTCGCCTACATCGCCGGAGCGCCGTTCGTGTTCATCGACCAGCTGCACCTGAGCCCGCAGCGCTTCGCGTGGCTGTTCGGCGTCAATGCGCTCGGACTGATGGCCGGCGGCCGGCTCAACGCCCATCTGGTGCCGCGCCTCGGGCCGGAATATCTGTTCCGGCGCGCGATGCGGGTCTCGGCGGTCGTCTCGGCGACGCTGCTCGTGGTCGCCCTCGTCGGCCGCGGCGGCTTCTGGCCGCTCGCCGTGCCGCTTTTTTGTTTCACCACCGCGCTTGGATTCAATTTTGCCAACGGCTTCGCGCTCGCGCTCGCCCCGTTCGGCGCCGCCGCCGGCACCGCCTCGGCGATCTACGGCACGATCCAGTTCTCCTTCGCCGGGCTCGCGGGCGTCGCGGTCAGCGCCTTGTACGACGGCAGCGCGCGCTCGATGGCGGGCGTGATGAGCGCGCTCACGCTCGCCGCGGTGCTCGTATACCGGTCGATGAACGGCCCCGCCGCGGAGCCCGCCTGAAATGCGGCCCGACACGCGCTAAGATCGACCGATGAGCATCGAAAGCGACCGTCTGCGCAAGAACGTCCCCGGCCCCGACGGCTGGCATCACTGGGGCCCTTACTTGAGCGAGCGCCAATGGGGCACCGTGCGCGAGGACTACAGCGCGCAGGGCGCCGCCTGGGACTATTTCCCGCATGACCACGCGCGCAGCCGCGCCTATCGCTGGGGCGAGGATGGAATCGCCGGCGCCTCCGACGCGCAGCAGCGGGTCTGCCTGTCGCTCGCGCTGTGGAACGGGCGCGATCCGATCCTGAAGGAGCGCCTGTTCGGCCTGACGAACAGCGAGGGCAACCACGGCGAGGACGTCAAGGAACATTATTACTACCTCGACGCGACGCCGACGCACTCGTACCTGAAGATGCTCTACAAATATCCTCAGTGCGCGTTTCCGTATCAGCGGCTGGTCGACGAAAACGCGCGCCGCGGCATCGACGACCCGGAGTTCGAACTGCTCGACACCGGCTGTTTCGCCGACGGGCGCTATTTCGACGTTTTCGTCGAATATGCCCAGCGCACGCCGGGGGACCTGTTGATGCTGATCACCGCCCATAACCGCGGGCCCGAGGCGGCGACCCTGCACCTCGTCCCGCAGCTGGTGCTGCGCAATACCTGGAGCTGGGATCCGGGCGCGGTCAAACCCTGCGTGCGCGCCTGCGACGGGGCGAGCGTCTCGCTCCAGCCCGACGAGCTCGGCATGCATTTCCTGTACTGCGACGACGCGCCGCAGTGGCTGTTCACCGAGAATGAAACCAACGCGCCGCGCCTGTGGAACCTGGGCGGTCCCGGTCATTACAAGGACGCGTTCCACGAGTGCATCGTCGGGGGGCGCAGCGATGCGCCCAATGGGGCCGGTGTCGGCACCAAGGTGGCGGCCTGGCGCCAGGCGCGCATCGCCGCCGGCGCAAGCCTGCGGATGCGGCTGCGCCTGACGCGCGACGCGCAGGCGGCGCCGTTCTCGGATTTCGACCGGGTCATCGGGGCGCGCCGCCGCGAGGCCGACGAGTTTTATGCCGAGCTGCAGGCCGACATCGCCTCGGCCGATGAACGCAGCGTGCAGCGCCAGGCCTTCGCCGGCCTGATCTGGGGCAAACAGTTCTATAACTACGACATCCGCCGCTGGCTCGCCGGCGACCCGGGACAGGTCCCGCCGCCCGAGACGCGCTGCCACGGCCGCAACGCCGACTGGGAGACGCTCGACAATGCCGACATCCTGTCGATGCCGGACAAGTGGGAATTCCCCTGGTACGCCTCCTGGGACCTCGCCTTTCACTGCATCCCCTTCGCGCTGATCGACCCGGAATTCGCGAAGAACCAGCTCGTGCTGTTGACGCGCGAGTGGTACATGCACCCCAACGGACAGATTCCCGCGTACGAATGGGCCTTCGGCGACGTCAACCCGCCGGTGCACGCGTGGGCGGCCTGGCGCGTGTTCCAGATCGACCGCAAGCGGCGCGGCGATGCCGGGGACATCGAGTTCCTCGAGCGGGTGTTCCACAAGCTGATGCTGAACTTCACCTGGTGGGTCAACCGCAAGGACGAGTTCGGCAACAACATCTTCCAGGGCGGCTTCCTCGGCCTCGACAACATCGGCATCTTCGACCGCAGCCAGCCGCTGCCCACCGGCGGCTATCTCAACCAGTCCGACGGCACGAGCTGGATGGCGATGTACGCGCTCAATTTGATGCGCATCGCGCTCGAGCTGGCGCGGCACAACCACGTCTATGAGGACATCGCGACCAAGTTCTTCGAGCACTTCCTGCACATCGCCGAGGCGATGAGCTCCGCCTACAACGCGGGCGACGGCCTCTGGGACGACGCGGACCAGTTTTACTACGACGTCCTGCATCTGCCCGACGGCCGGCGCGAGCGCCTGCGCATACGCTCGATGGTGGGGCTGATCCCGCTGTTCGCGGTGGAGACGCTCGACCCGGAGCTGCTCGAGGAACTGCCCGGCTTCCGCCGCCGGCTCGAGTGGCTGCTCGGCGCGCGGCCGGACCTCGCCCTGCTCGTGTCGCGCTGGCACCTACCCGGCGGCGGCGACCGGCGCCTGTTGTCGCTGCTGCGCGGACACCGCATGAAATGCCTGCTCACGCGCATGCTCGACGAGACCGAATTCCTGTCGGACTTCGGCGTGCGCGCGCTGTCGCGCGCGCATCGGGAGCACCCCTACACGCTGCGCGTCGGCGAGGCGACCTTGAGCGTCGGCTACGCGCCCGGCGAGTCCAACACCCGCCAGTTCGGCGGCAATTCGAACTGGCGCGGCCCGATCTGGATGCCCCTGAACTTCCTGATCATCGAGAGCCTGCAGAAATTCCACCACTACTACGGCGACGACTTCAAGGTGGAATGCCCGACCGGATCGAAGCGCATGCTGTCGATCGAGGAGGTGTCGGTGGAGCTCACGCGCCGGCTCTCGCGGATCTTCCTGAAGGACGGGAGCGGGCTGCGGCCGGTGATGCGCCATCAGCCGAGCATCCAGGCCGACCCGGAGTTTCGCGATTACGTTCCCTTCCACGAGTATTTTCACGGCGACATCGGCCGTGGCTGCGGCGCCTCGCACCAGACCGGCTGGACCGGCTTGATCGCGAAGCTGTTGATGCCGCGCCGACCGGACGCCACAGGAGAGCGACGATGACGGGAAAAGACGATGAATGGAAACAGCGCCTCGCCCCGGAGACCTACCGCGTGATGCGCGGCCACGGCACCGAACGGGCCGGCACGAGCCCGTTGAACGGCGAGCACCGCCAGGGCACCTACGCCTGCGCCGCGTGCGGCGCGGCGCTGTTCGAGTCGGCGGCCAAATTCGACAGCGGCACCGGCTGGCCGAGCTTTTTCGCGCCGCTGCCGCAGGCGGTCGGCACCAGCGCGGATCACGGCCTCGGCATGGCGCGCATCGAGGTGCATTGCGCCCGCTGCGGCGGCCATCTCGGCCACGTCTTCCCGGACGGACCCGACCCGACCGGCGAGCGTTACTGCATGAACGGCGTCGCGCTGAAATTCGAGCCGCGGGGCGGCGCGGACTGAGCGGACGCGGCGCGGGCATTCAGGTTCGATTCAGCCGGCGAGGCTACGGTCGCCGGCACCGGTACCGGGGGAGATGAAAAAAAGTGTCCTTACTCAAGAAACATTGGCCGCAGACCTGGTGGAAGCTGATGGAGACGCGCATCGGCATCGTGCCGCTGCCGGTGCACCTGCTGCTGCTCGCGATCATCGCCTATCTGGTCCACACGGGCAGCGTGCCGACCGAGCTCAACACGATGATCGCCGTGCTCGTCGTGCTCGGCTTCACCTGCAGCGAGATCGGCCATCGCATCCCGGTTCTGAACCGGATCGGGGGCGCGGCGATCGCCGCGACCTTCATCCCCTCGTTCATGACCTATTACCACTGGATCCCCCCGGTGCTCGCGCACTCGGTGACCGTGTTCACGAAAAGCTCGAACTTCCTGTTCCTGTTCATCGCCGCGATCATCGTCGGCAGCATCCTCAGCATGGACCGGCACGTGCTGATCCGTGGATTCCTGAAATTGTTCGTGCCGATGGCGGCGGGTTCGATCGCGGCCATCGCGGTCGGCACCGCGGTCGGCACCGCGCTCGGCCTCGGCGCGCGCCACACCCTGCTGATGATCGTGATCCCGGTGATGGCCGGCGGCGTCGGTGAAGGGGCGATCCCGCTGTCGATCGGCTACGGCCAGATCTGGCATCAGCCGCAGGGCGCGCTGTTCGCCCAGGTCCTGCCGCCGGTGATGTTCGGCAGCCTCATGGCGATCCTGATCGCCGGCGTGCTCAATTTCTACGGCCAGCGCCGCCCCGACCTGACCGGCCAGGGCCGGCTCCAGGAAGGCGAGAGCGAGGAGCTCGCGACCCACGACGAGGACCAGCCGCTGCACATCGACGTGACCCACATCGCCGCGGCCGGCACCTTCATCGTCGCGATGTACCTGCTCGGCGTGCTGTGCTTCCGCCTGTTCGACTTCCCGGCGCCGGTCGCGATGCTGCTGTTCGCGGTCGCCGCGCAGCTCGGCCGCGTGGTGCCCCCGCCGCTGCAACAGGGCGCGAACGCCGTCTACCAGTTCTTCCGCCGCGCCGTGACCTATCCGCTGCTGTTCGCGATCGGTGTCGCGATGACGCCCTGGGACAAGCTGATGGCCGCGTTCGCGCCCGCGAACCTGTTGACCATCGTCGCGACCGTCGCGACGCTGATCGGCACGGGCTACTGGGTCGGCCGCTGGGTCAAGCTCTACCCGATCGACACGGCGATCGTGATCGCCTGCCGCGCCGGCCAGGGCGGAACCGGGGACGTGGCGATCCTGACCGCGGCGAACCGAATGCAATTGATGCCGTTCGCGCAGATCGCGACCCGCATCGGCGGGGCGATCACGATCACGCTGACATTGCTGGTTCTGGCGAGCCTGCGCTGACGGGCGCCGCGGGCGGGACGGGTTGCGCGGGGATCTCGAACACCGCGCGCAGCCCGCGACCCCCGGTCCCGCTTTCGACGTAGATCCGGCCGTGGTGCAGCTCGATGATGCTGCGGCAGATCGCGAGACCGAGTCCGGTGCCGAGATGGTCCGAGCGCTCGGCCTGGAGGCGCACGAAGCGGTCGAAAATGTGCTCGCGCTCCGCTTCCGGCACGCCCGCCCCCTCGTCCTCGAGCGCCACCCGCCACGTCTCGTCCGAGATCCGCGAACTGAGCCGCAGCTCGCCGCCGGGCGGCGAGGCGTTGACGGCGTTGGTGAGCAGGTTCAGCAACACCCGCCGCACCCAGCGCGGCTCGCAGATCGCCGCGCCCTGCCCCTCGTGGACGCAGACGTAACGCAGGCCGCGATCCTCGGCGAGCACCTGGGCGTCGGCGTTGAAGTGCGCGAGCAGCAGGCGCGGATCGTGCGGCTCCAGGCGCAGCGTGATGCTGCGCGCCTCGGCGCGCGACAGGAACAATAGCTCCTCGATGGTGCCGTTCAGCCGCGTCAGCTCCTCGAGCAGCGTCTGCACCTCCTCCTCCTGCTCGTGCGCGAGGCGGCCGCTCGCCAGCAGCTTCTCGGCGTGCAGCCGCACCAGCGACAGCGGCGTCTTCAGCTCGTGCGAGGCATCGGCGGCGAACCGCCGCACGTTCTTGAACGAGGCCTCGAGGCGGTCGAACATCGCGTTCAACAGCCGCGCCAGGTCCGAGATCTCGTCATCGACGGCGGGCACCGGGATGCGTTCGCCGAGATTGTCCGAACCGATGCGGCTCGCCGTCTCGCGGATCAGCCGCACCGGCCGCAGCGCGTAACGGCTCAGGCCGAAGCCGATCGCGAGGCTCATCGCCAGCATCAGCACGAGCAGCGCGCCGCACACCGAGGCATAGCCCTCCATCACGCCGTCGACCTGGGTCTCGGGCGTCGCCAGGATCACGTCGTACGGCGGGAGGATGAACTCGCCGACGCGCAGCAGCCCGATGCTGCCCCAGTCGATGTCGTATTTTCGCTTGCCCTTGATGTCCGGGATCGACTGGCCCTTGAGGTTGCTCGAGTAGAAGATCGTGCCCTCGTGATTGCCGTGGATGTCGATGTAGAACAGCACCGAGGCGTAGTCCGTGGTCTCGCGGATGCGCTGGTCGATGACCTCGGGATTCATCGACTTGTAGTGCGGGCCGAGCTGCGCCTGGATCTGTCGGAATTCGGACTCGTTCAGCAGGTCGAGCCCGTGGATCAGATAGCCTTCCAACAGGTAGTAGCCGGCGACGAACAGGCAGGCGAGCGTCGCGGTCGCGGCCACCGCGTACCAGAGCGCGAGCCGGGCGCCGATCGATCTCATTGGAGCTTGTAGCCGACGCCGCGCACGGTCTTGAACATCGGCTTGTCGTCCTTGGTGTCGAACTTGGCGCGCAGCTTGCTCATGTAGACGTCGAGCAGGTTGGCGTCGACCTCGTACGGCGACGACCACACCTTCTCGCAGATCAGGCTGCGCGTGAGGATGCGCCCGGGGTTCTGCATGAAGATCTCGAGCAGCGCGAACTCGCGGCTGGTCAGGTCCATCGCCGCGCCGTGGTACTGCGTGGTGCGGCCGACCAGGTCCATGCGGATCCCGCGGTGCTCGAGCACCGTGTCCTTGACGTTCGCCTGGCGCCGCAGCAGCGAGCGCAGCCGCGCGAGCAGCTCCGGCAGGCTGAACGGCTTCGGCAGGTAGTCGTCGGCGCCGACGTCGAGCCCCTTGATCCGGTCCTGGACCGCGTCCCGCGCGCTCAGGATGATCACCGGCTCGTTGAAGCCGCTCTTGCGCCACTGTTGCAGCAGATCGAGCCCGTCACCGTCGGGCAGGCCGAGGTCGAGCACGATCGCGTCATAGCTGGTCTCGCACAGCGCATCCCGCGCGGCGGCGCAGGTTGCGGCGAATCCGACGGTGTAGCCCGCCTCGGCGAGCCCCTGTTTCAACAGGACGCCGAGGCGGCGTTGATCTTCGACGACGAGGATCTTCATGCCGGCGCGCCCGCGTCAGCGCAACAGCACCCTGACGCCCACGCCGACGGCGAGCGCGACCAGCAGCGACGCCAGCGTGCCGATCAGGAAGTACTCCGCGAAGTCCCGCTCCTCGAGACCCCGGAACCGCGCCAGCGCCTTGGCCGCCACCACCAGGCCCAGC
>JBBISV010000066.1:10622-15516 GCA_037441085.1 Gammaproteobacteria bacterium
CGCGTCAGCGCGCGGGCGGCGGCAGCATCCGGCGCAGCACGCCGTCCTTCAGGATGTATTGATGCACGAGTCCGACGAGCGCATGAAGGCCGGCGACGATCAGGATCAGGTTGGCGGCATTGGCATGCCAATGGCCGACCAGCCTGCGCAGGGCCTTGTCGCCGGGCGCGAGCGACGGGATGGTGTAGATCCCGAACAGGTCGTCGCCGCGGATCCAGGCGTTCGCGATTCCGAGCGTCACCACCGCGATCAGCAGCGCATAGAGCACGCCGTGCCCCGCCCGGGCCGCGGCGCCGGAAAGGCCTCCATAGGCGGGCGGTGGCGGCCGCGCCCAGCGCACGCGCCAGACGATGCGCACGAGGAGCACCAGCGCGAGCGTCGCGCCGAGCGTGATGTGCACCGAGCGGGCGTCGACGCGCGGCGCGCCCTTCGCGAACCAGTCGATCGTCTCGCCCAGCGCCCACAGCGCCACCACCAGGATGGCGGTGAGCCAGTGCAGCGCGACGCTGGTCGGATCGTAATACGCGGCCGGGGCGTTCGGGGCGCCTCCGGCGGCAGGGTTCGTTGGCATGCAGTAGCTCCTGGGGATCAGCCGCGGTCGCCGATCGCCCACAAGACCATCGCATCGAACAGGGCATGGGCTTGATCGGTCATGTCATCGTACGTCGGATTGTCGAGCGGCAGCAAGCCGCGCCGCGCCGGCGCAACGAAGCCGTCGGCCATGGTCGCGCCCCGGGGGTAACCCAGGATCGCCCGCTCGGTCGGCGCGCCGGGCAGCGTCGCGACCACGATCGCATCGGCGGTCGGCCGCGCCCATTTCAGCACGCCCGGATGGAGCGTGAAGGGCACCGGACCGGGCGGCAGGCCGGCCGCGAGCCCACTCCAGGCGCCGACGATGTCGAGATAGCGCGTCGGCGGATCCTCGCTCTCCTTCTCCTCGCCGTGTTCGCCGTAGTCGACGTAGCGGTCGCGTCCGGCGAAATGCAGCGTATCGGACAGCAGCCCCTCGAGCGAGATCAGCGGAATCTTGACGCCTGCGTATTTGTTGGCGAGCTTGTACTTCGAACAGGTCGACGAGATGATCACGAGATCCATGCCCGCGGCGACGCTCTCCGGCTCCATCTGGTCGGCGATGCGCACCTCGAAGCCGAGTCCGCGCAGGTGCGCGACGATCGCCTCGTCGGCGCGCCGGCCCTCGCCGGCGTCGATGCGCTCGACGAACAACAGCTTGCGGCCGCGGGCGGCGCGCGACAGGCGCGCATCGAGCGCGGCCGGATCGTAATGCGGCGGCGGCGGCGGCGGAGTCAGCGCCCAGCGGATCGACGCGTCGAACAGCTTCAGGCCGAGATACCAGTCGCGCAGCTGCGGGTCGTGCGCCGCCGGCCCGTGGACCGCGGTCAACAGGTGGAAATTCGCGTCCGACAGATAGAAGGCGACCCGCCGGGCGGGCGCGGTGCGGCCGTCGGCGAGCGTCGCGTCGCGCTCATAGGTGAACAGGCCCGACTGATGGCGCGAACCGTTGAAGTCGACGATGTCGCGCCCGCCCGGTCCCGGACGGCCCCAGCCGACGGTCGCCGGCTCCAGGTACAGCGTGCCGAACATCTGCGGCTTCAGGCCCGCCGCCCGGCTTAAGGACGACGTCGAGTTGGCGCCGTAACCGTACAACACGGAGAAGCTCGCCGCGAAATGCTGGACCGGCTCGACGACGTCGTAGTCCGCATGCAGGCGCGGCCCGGTGAGGCCGAGATGCGGATAATCGAACGTGTTCCACGTGAACACGGGCACCGGAACGCGCGCGTAGGCAGTGCCGAGGCGCTGCGGATCGGCGGTCGAGGAAATCACGATCAGCGCGACGCCGGCGAGATTAGCGGCCGGCGCGGCATCGCCGGTGCGTTCGACCCGCAGGCCGAGCGCCTCGAGGTGCTGCTGCACGAGCGCATCGTCGTTTGGCGCATCGGCTGTTTCGCCGGTCACCAGCAGTACGCGCGCGCCGGCGAGCTTCGACCAGGGCAGCAGCGCCGCCCCGTGCGCGAAACCCGAGACCGAGAGCAGAGCCGCCGCGAACGGCGGGATCCAGCGGCGAAGGCAGCGAATCAATTTCACGGGTGCACTCCGGCGGCCGCCGCGGTCGCGGGGCCAAGAATCAACAAGGTTCCCGAACCCGGCGGATCGCCGGCCGCGGGTGCGACCGTGATCCACAGTTCGGCCCGCGCGGCGTCATAAGCGAGCGCGGTCGCGGCCGCCGGCAGGCGCAGGGACCCGCCGTCGACATAATGGATGAACGCGAGCATCCGCACCGCGTTCAAGGTGGCCCCGGTGCCGGCGAAGAACGCCGCGCCTTTCCACCCCAGCGCGCCGGTCGGGCGCGCGTACACGCCGCGGGCATCGCCGGCGCGCGCACCGGCGAGCCGCTCGAACGTGAAGCCCACGTCGGTGTCGACGACCGCGGTGCCGCCGTCGGCGCAGGCGACGAACAGCCGTCGTCCGACCGGATCGAGCGCAAGGCCCCCCGGCCGGGCGCAGTCGGGCAGCGGGAACTCCCCGGTCGGCCGCAGGCTGCGCGCATCCAGCACCGCGATCACGCCGCGATCGGCCACCGCGACGAACACGCCGCCGTAGCCGTTCGCCGCGATCTGGCCGAGCCGGCCGGGCACGGCGGCGGCGGCGATCCGGCGCCCGTCCGCCGCGTCGAACGCGAACAGGCGCCCCGCCGCGGCGCTCGCGACGGTGAGCGTCAGGCCGGCCGGATCGAGCGTGAGGTCCGAAGGCGCCGCCGGCAGCGGCAGCGTGCGCAGCAGCGCGAGCGGCTTCAGCGAAATCACCGCAACGGCGTCGCGACCGGCGAGCGCCGCGTACGCCCGATCGCCCGCGGGGGCGATCACGAGCGCGACGATCCGCCCCGGCAGGTGCAGCAGGCCTTGCGGCGCGCGTGTGGCGGTCGCATAGGCGGCGAGCGCGTCACCCTGCGCCAGATAGGCCGTGGACCCGTCCGGCGCCATCCCGAGCGCGCTCGGACGCCCCGTGGCGGGCAGCGGCAGCCGCCACTCGACCGCCAGCGGGAACGCGGCGGCCCGCGCCGCCGCCATGCCGGCGGCGCCGATGAGCGCGGCGACGACCGGCATCAACAAGCCCCGGCCGAGCGCCGCGACGGGGCCGCGGTGTCGATTGCTGATCATGTTACGGGTCGAGGACGACGAGCGAGGCCACCGACGGGATCTGGGGCCGCAGCGCGTCGCGAATCGCCTCGGCGCGCCGCAGGAACGCGGCCTTGTTGTCGCCCGGCCGGTACGCGAACACCGCGCTCAACGCACCGATGCGCGCGCCGGCGGTGTCCTGCAGGGGAATCTCGACCTCGAAGCGCCGATGCGTGGCCGCGTTCACTTCGAGCAGCGGCTTGCCGGTGTTGACGACGCCGAGATCGTCCGCGTCGGCCTTCTTGCCGATCCGCCCGATGCTCGAGGCGAGAATGATGTTGGTGGACTCCCCGGGCGGCGTGACGTGCAGCGCCATGATCAGCAGGTGCGGGTGCTGCGCCATGGTCGCATCGACGATCTTCTGCGCATGCGTCTTCGTGGTCGCCGCCGGATCCCAGGGATACGGATCCATCAGGTTGCCGGCATTGGTGATGCGGCGCGCGAGCGCGTCACGAATCGCCTCGGCCCGCTTTTGCAGCGCGATGCGATCCGAGCCCGCGTGATAGGGGAATACGATGCCGAGCGCGCCGATGATGTCGCCCGAGACATCCTTCAACGCCGATTCGACCTCGAAGCGGCTGTCGCCGTGCGCGAGCTCGAGGTTCGGCTTGCCGGTGTTGATCACGCGCATGTCGTCCGAGTCGGCCTTCTTGCCGTAGCGGCCGATGTTCGACGCGACGATCATCGTGTCCGCGCCCTTCGTCGGCTTCGCGTGCATCGCCATCACCAGGATGTCCGGGTTCGCGATCAGCGTTTGATCGACCAATTGCTGCCCATAGGACTTGAGCGGTATTTTCTGCGCGAAGGCGGGCGCGGCGATGAGCGCCGCGCAAACGACGGCATAGATCTTCTTCATGTTTCCCCCAGTGCTGACGATGCGATTCAGGCGGGCAGACTAGTGCCGGTACCTGAACCCAAGCTGAACCCCGCGTCAACGGCCCGGCCCCTCCCCCGCCAGCCGTTCGGCGACGGTGATCGCCCGCTCGCTGCGTATCGATTTCTTGTCATCGCTGTAGGCCTTCCAGCGTGGATCGGTGGCGGCGAGCCGCGCGCGCACCTGCTCCACCACCGCGGCGCGGCGCGCGAGCGCGGCGTCGTCGCGATAATCCAGGAACAGCAGCGCATTCCAACGACGCCCGCCCGGGAAGCGGCAGAACTCGATCTGGAACCCGTCGAGCACACCGGCATCCACCCAGCCGCGCAGCTGCGGCAGCGTATAGCCGTCGAGATAGCGCAGGTATTCGTCCTCCGGCACCACCGTCAGGTACGGGATCACCAAAATCGACGGATCTTTCGCCCGGTGCGCCGCGTCGCCACGCACCGCGTCGGTGAGCACGGAGTGCATCGAGACGACCAAGCGCAGCACCGACGGCGCGAGCCCGCCCGGCGCGCGCCGCTCGACGCCGCGCCAGGCGGCGAGCGCCGCCTCGCTCGGAAAATGCAGCACCTCCATCGCGTCCCAGGAATCGCGGTCGGCATAGCGGGAAAAGAGCAGCGAATAGCCGGACAACAAGCCGGTCGTCCGGTCGTGGTGCAGTGCGCCGGCCTGCGCGGACAAGAGCGCGGTGCGCAGCGCGGCGCGCGCGGCCGGTTGCGCGTACAGCGCGACGATCAGCGTCGGTGCCGCGGGGGGCGGCGCCGGCGTGCGCGTCGCGGGTGCCGCTGGTGCCACAGGTGCCGCTGGTGCCTCGGCGGTCGCG
>JBBISV010000067.1:0-15470 GCA_037441085.1 Gammaproteobacteria bacterium
GCCGCACCGGTGGGGGCGCCGGCGCCGCGCCGGGGGCGGGGTCGGCGGGATCGGCGGCGGCCACCGCGGCCGCACCGGCGGAAAACAAGGGACCGGATGTCGCCGACGCGCTCGAACTGATCGTCGAGCCGCTCGAAGCGGTCTCCGAGGAGCGCGGCGAGAACGAGCCGATCTGGGGCTCGATGATCAAACAGGCGATCAAGCGGCGGCATCCGGGTTTCAACGAGCGCGCCTACGGCTTCCGGTCGTTCAACGACCTGCTCGCCGAAGCCCAGAAGCGCGGGCTGTTGAACCTGAACGCCGACGAGAAATCCGGGGGCTACACCGTGCGGGTCGCCGACCGGGCGGTCTGATCCGGCGACGGCCGCGTCTCCACCAGATTCACGCTGCGGCAGGTGAACACCACTTCGTCGCGCTGGTTCAGCAGCGTGTAGCGGTATTCGACGACGCCGCGGCGCGGGTCGGAGCGGCTTTCCCGCTTCGCGAGGCACTCCGAACGCGCGCGCAGCCGGTCTCCCGCGCGAACCGGGTTCGGCCAGCGCACCTCCTCCCAGGCCACGCCGCAGATCCAGCGGATGTCGCCGCTGATCTCGTGATCGAGCGCGCGCCACAGGGCGGCGCTGTGGATCCCGGAGGCGATGATGCCGCCGAACCGGGAGTTGCGCGCGGCGGCCGGATCGGCGTGAAAGTACTGCGGATCATAGCGCCGCGCGAATTCGAGCAGCTCCTCGATCGTAATTACGCGCGTGCTAGACTCATTGATCTCGCCGACGACCAGGTCGTCGAGATAGCGTCCGTTAGTGTTCACCATACCGGGGACCCCTTCGATGCACAGCGACTCGTCACCGACGCTTGAACAGCGCATTGCGCGGCTCGAGGCGCGCGCCGAGATCCGGGAACTCGTCGCCCGCTATTGTTTCACGGTCGATGCGCGCGACGTCGAGGGAATCGGCGGATGCTTCACCCGCGACGGCGTGATGCGCTCGCTCGACGGCGTCATGAACGCGCGGGGCCGCGAGGCGGTGATCCGGCAGTTTCACGACCGCTTCGCCGTTCTCGGGCCGAGCAATCACTTCACGCACGATCACCTGATCGAGTTCGATCCGAACGACGCGGATCGCGCGACCGGCATCGTGAACACCCACGCCGAGGTCGTGCGCAACGGCGAGGCGCTGATCGCATCGCTGCGCTATCACGACGAGTACCTCCGGGAGGAGGGCCGCTGGCGCTTTTGCGCGCGCACGCTTTCCTTCTTCTACTACGTCAAACCATCGGAATACGCGCCGGTGCTGCGCGACACGCTGCGCAACCGCGCCTACGCCGAACCGCGCGCCGCAGACTTTCCCGAGACACTCGAAACCTGGCAGCGCTACCATCGAGAACACCCGCGGGGCCGCTAGGCGGGCGACCTCATCGCGCGGTCACAAACCGCGCGGATCACGCAGGCGATCGCAAAGACTCGCAAGGAACGCCGCACCGACGGCGCCGTCGACCACCCGATGATCGGCCGACAGCGTCAGCGTCGCCATCGACGCGATCGCGACGCGGTCGCCCCGGACCACCGCGCGCGGCTCGACCATGCCTGCCGCGAGTATCGCGACCTGCGGCAGGTTGATGATCGCGTCGAAGCGGCTGATTCCGAACATGCCGAGGTTCGAGATCGTGAACGAGCCTCCCGCGATCTCCTCGCGCTGCAGCGTCCCGCGCCGCGCGCGCTCGACCAGCTCGCAGCTCTCCGCGGCGATTTCGGCGACCGACTTGGTGTCCGCCGCGCGCACGATCGGCGTAACCAGGCCCGTCTCCGCCGCCACGGCGACCGCGATGTCGGCGTGTTCGAACTGCAGGACATCATCGCCCTCCAGCTGCGAATTCACGACCGGATGCTCGATGAGCGCGAGCGCCGCGGCGCGCAGCAGGTAGTCGTTCACGCTCGGCCGACCCTGCCCCGGGGGCTGCGCGGCGCGCAGTTCGATCAACGCCCCGCAGTCGACATCGACCGCAAGGCGGTAGTGGGGGACCGTCTGCTTGGATTCCTGCAGCCGGCGCGCGATCGTCCGGCGGCGCGAATTCATCGGCACTCGGCGATACGCCGAGGCGGAAGCCGGCGCAGGTGCCCGTGAAGAGACCGGTGCGGCGGCCGCTGCGACCGGCGCTCCGGACTGCAATTTCGCCGCATGCGTCTCGACATCCTCCTTTGAGACCCGCCCATTGCGGCCGGTGCCATGGACCTGCGAGATGTCGACGCCGAGCCGCTCCGCGAGACGCCGGGCGATCGGACTGATCCGCGGCTCCTCTCCGTCCGCGGCGGCGGGCGCCGCCGCGGCGGGTGCCGCGGCCGCCGGCGCATCGGTCGGTTCGAACGAAACCGCCGCGGCGACGAACGTCGAGGCGAAGCGTTCGATTTCGGCATCCGCGACCGCCTCGTCCGCGATGATGCCTATCAATTCGCCGACCGACCGGGATTCACCCTCCCCCGCGACGATCTTGCGCAGCACGCCGCCGGCGGGCGCCTCGACCGCGTTGACGATTTTCTCGGTCTCGACGTCGAGAATCTCCTGTCCCTTCTCCACGCGGGTTCCGGGGCCGACGCGCCAGGTGGTGATGGTCCCTTCGGTCATCTCGATGCCCCACTTCGGCATCGTCACGGAGGAAATCGGTGCGACCATCAAAGCTCCTTCATTACGTTGCGAATCGCGGCCTCGATGCGCGGGGGTCCCGGCACGTAGGCACGTTCCAGGGCCGGCGCGAACGGCACGGGTGTATGCGGCGGGGTGACCCGGACGATCGGACGCTTCAGGCTCGCGAACGCCCGCTCCGCGACCGTCGCGGCGATGTCGGCGGCAAGGCTGCAGCGCGGCGGCGACTCGTCGACGATGACCAGGCGGCCGGTGCCCTCGACGCTCTCGATGATCGTGTCTATATCCAGCGGCGAGGTCGTGCGCGGGTCGATCAGGTCGCAGGTGATGCCCTCCTTGGCGAGCGCATCGACCGCCCGCTCGGCAAAGGGGACCATCCGCGCGATGGCGACCACCGTCACGTGCTCGCCCTCGCGGACGAGACTGGCCTCGCCGAACGGCAGCGCGTACGGATTGGCCGGCACCTCGCCCTTGCGCGGGTAGAGCGCCTTGTGCTCGAGGAATATCACGGGATCGTCGTCGCGTATCGCCTGGATCAACAGCCCCTTGGCGTCGTATGCGTTGGAGGGCACGACCACCTTGAGTCCCGGCACCGCCGTCAACATCGCGTAAATCGACTGGGAATGTTGCGGTCCCATGTTCATGCCGGCGCCCATCGCCATCCGGATCACGACCGGACAGGTGCTCCTGCCGCCGAACATGTAACGGAACTTCGCGATCTGATTGTAGATCTGGTCCATGCACACGCCGACGAAGTCGGCGAACATCAGCTCCGCGACCGGTCGCAGCCCCGCCAGCGCCGCGCCGCCGGCCGCGCCGACGATCGCCGATTCCGATATCGGGGTGTCGATGACCCGGTCCGCGCCGAACCGCGGCAGCAGCCCCTTGGTCACGCCGAAAATTCCTCCCGAGGCTTCGCGCTCGCCGGAGGTGCCGCCGGCGCCGCCGGAGACGTCCTCGCCGAGCACGATCACCCTCTCGTCGCGCTCCATCTCCTGGTGCAGCGCCTGGTTCAGCGCGTCGCGCATCGTCATCTGCGGCATCTTCGGTACGCTCGCGTGCTCAGTAGTTGATGTAGACGTCGGTGTAAAGGTCCGCCTCGAGCGGCGGCGGCGCGGCCTTCGCCTCCAGCACGATCCGGTCGATCAGCGCGAGCGATTCGGCGTCGATCGCGTCGAGCTCCGGGTCGCCGAGCGCGCCATCGGCGCGCATCCGCGCCCGAAAGCGCTTCAGGCAGTCCATCGATTCGCGCAGCTTCGCGACCTCGTCCTGCGCGCGGTACTTCTGCGGATCGCCCTCGAAGTGGCCGTAGAACCGGGTGATCTTGGCCTCTATCGAAGTCGGGCCGCCGCCGCCGCGCGCCGGCGCGACCGCGCGTCCCATCGCGTCGAACACCGCGTGGAAGTCGGCGCCCGTGTGCTCGCTGTAGCCGTTGTTCTCGAACACGAAGATCGCCGGCACCTGCAGCACGACCGCCATGTTCATGGCCTCGAAGACGGTCCCCTGGTTCGCGCTGCCGTCGCCGCCGAACGCGACGCTGACGTTGCCGGCCGCGCGCCGCTTGCAGGCGATGGCCGCACCGACGGCGAGCGGCGGTCCGCCGCCGACGATCGCGTTCGCGCCGAGCATGCCCTTGTCCATGTCCGCGATGTGCATGGAGCCGCCCTTGCCGTGGCACAGCCCGTCCCTGCGGCCGTAGATCTCCTTCATCATGCCCCCGAGGTCGCAGCCCTTCGCGATGCAGTGGCCGTGGCCCCGGTGCGTGCTGACGATGTAGTCGGCGTCGCCGAGCTGCTCGCAAATCCCGACCGCAACCGCCTCCTGGCCGGCGTACAGATGGGTGAAGCCGGGAATTTCCCCGGTCGCGATCTCCACGTGCAGCCTTTCCTCGAAGTCTCGGATCAGCCTCATCGTGCGATAGGCGCGCCGCAGGCGCTCCTTGCCCAGCCGGGTGCTGTCGGTCACGTGTCCTCCCCCTCCCGCCAGGCGTCGCGATCCGCGCCGCCGGGGAACAGGTAATCGTCGATCACTTTGTGGAAATGGCGGATCCGCATCTCCTGGGCACCGAGCCACAGTCCGCGGAAGCCGCGCGAGTGCATGCCCGCCTGCACGTGCGGCAGGTTGGCGGCGTCCTGATCCAGCACGAGTCCGATGGACTTTTCGCCGTGTTTCCAGGTCTGGTGCTTCGCGCGCGCCGGCCACTCCCGGCCCTCGGGCACGAGTTCATAGGTCCAGATGTCGTAGTACATCTTGTTCGGATCGGTCGCATGCGGACGCTGCCGGAACACCCAGAAATCGTCCGAGTGCACGTTCAGCGACAGGTTCGGAAAGATCATGTAGTGATAATCGTCGGTCAGCTGATCGTCGTTCAGCTCCGCATAATCCCGCCCTTCGGCCGCGCCCGTCCGGCGCTTGTGAAGCTGCACGTCGCGGCGGATGTTGCCGATCGGACCGTCGTAGTCGGCAGGATCCATGCCGGCGCTCTTCATGATCAGCTTGATCGACTCCGGAATCGCCGGCGGTTTGCGCACGCGCGGAGAGACCGTGCCGAAGGGGATCAGGTAGCGGTTGTGCCGGTCGTAGCAGTCGATCTGGATGTCCAGATCATGCAGGTACCACAATAGCTGCGGATGGATCCCCTGTACGTGGTAGCTCTCGTTGAATGCGTCGACGGACGCCTTCCAGTTGCAGTCCCATTCCACCGTGACGTCGCGCGTCTGCACCATCCGTTCGAAGTGGTAGGGATCGAGGTGCTGCGGGATGGGATCCAGAAATTTCGCGAGCGGTTCGGCATCGGGGTCCATCGAGAACCACACGAATCCGCCCCACAGTTCGCAGCGCAGCTCGGTGAGCCCGTAGGGGGGCGCGCCCTGGGGGAACGTGTCAAGGTCCGGAATCCGGCGGTAGCTCCCGTCGAGATTGTATTCCCAGTGGTGGTAGAGGCACTTGAACGACTTCGACTCGCCGGCGGAGCCGCGTCCGCAGGGACGTAGGCGGTTGCCGCGGTGCTGGCAGACGTTGTAGAAGGCGCGCACGCCGCCGTCGGTCTGACGCACCACGAGGATCGACTCGGGGCCGATCTCCGTGACGAGATAATCACCCGGTTGCGGGATGTCCAGCGCACGGCCCGCCACGAGCCATACCTTCGTCCACAGTCGCTCCCACTCGAGACGCATGAACGCGCGCGACGTGTAGCGGCGATGATCGATGACGTCGTTGCCGAGATCGGGATCCGGCGCCTTCTCAAACGGGGTGCCGGGGCGCGTGCTCGCTCTTCCGTCCTGACCGGAGCGCACGCGGCTCACGCGCTGGTACGCCGGAGTCTTGGACCGCTCCGCGAGTCCGTCGTCGGCCGCGTGCGGCGCCGCTGGTTTGGTCGGTTCGCTTGCCAAGGTCGGATCCTCCGTCAGAAGGGCAGGCCGGCGGCCCAGCACAGTCCGCGGCGCAGCAACTCGCGATACACAGGCAGCTTCCAGCTGCCGCGCTCGACGGCCGGCAATTCGGCGATCATCGGCCGCATGTCGTACTTTCCGCGGCAATGCCCGAGCGTGCAATAGAGCACCTCGCCGCCGCCGTGCCGCTGCAGATACATCACGAGCTGCCGATCTCCGGGTGCGCCACCGGCGCCCCCCCCTCCGCCCGCATCGGATCGCGGCCAGTTTCGCGCGACGAAGCCCGGCGCCTCGCCGCGAAAGCGCGTGTGCAGCAGGGGCTCGAGCCCGTCGAGGTATTCGCACAAATAGAGTTCGTCATCCGCATCGAACGGTTCGATCCCCGCTACCAGGGGATGTTCCGGCTCGCTGATCTCGACACGGTAGGGGGCGATCGGTGGATGCGCGAGGAAGCGGCTGCCCAGCATCCGCGTGAACCGCGGCGACTCCGTCGGCGCATCCCAACCCAGGCCTTTCGTGTATTTCAGCAGCGAGTTCGTGCCGTGCAGCGCGAGCCAACGGCGGCCCTCCCCGAGGAAGCGCGACAAGGCGTCGAGTTCATCCGGCTTCGGAATGACGTTGCAGGTGTAGGTGACGAGAAAGTCGGCGGCCGCGATCGCCTCCCGGTCGCGGTAATCCTCGCCGACCCGCACCCGGATGCGATCGTGCTCGGCGAGCAGCTTCAGCAGCTCGAGCCGGGCGTAATCCATGTCGTGGTAGAGCCCGCCGCAGACGAGATATCCGTTGATCGGTCCGCTGTTCATCGGGCGCGCCGCCACTTCCGCTACGATTCCGCGGCGCCGTTCACAACTGCACGCGCTTCGTGAAGCCGTTGTCGGCAATCACGTTGGCGCCGGTGATCAGGCCCGCGGCCGGACTCGCGACGAATACGATGACGCGGGCGATCTCCTCGACGCTGCCCATGCGACCGCAGGGAATCTGCTTGACCGCCCAATCGTAGAACTTCGGCTGCGTGCCCTTGATCATCTCCCAGGCGCCGCCCTCGAAGTAGATCGGCCCCGGCGACACGGTGTTCACGCGCACGCCCTTCTTGCCGACGAATTGCGAGAGCTGTTTCGAATAGGTGACCAGCCCGGCCTTGATTGCGTTGTATGCCATCGGCGCCGCGAAGGTCTCGACGGCATTGGTCGACCCGATGATCACGATCGAGCCGCTGCCGGACTTCTCCAGGTGCGGCATCAGCGCCTCGCAGCCCCGCACCGTGTGCAGCATGTCGATCTCGAAATTGCGCACCCAGTTCTTCTCGCTGTCCATGCCGCCGCCGCCGCTCACTCCCGGCACGAAGATGTCGCAGCCGCCCAGTGCGGCGGCGGTTCGCTCGAGCCACGCCTTGTATGCGTCAGCGTCGCGGACGTTCACCGCCTCGCCGAAGACCTGGTTGTCCGGCCGCTTCAGCGCCTTGACCGCATCGGCCACCTCCTCCTCGGTTCGCGCGCAGAAGCCGACGTCGGCGCCTTCGGCAACCAGCAGGTCGATGACCCCGCGCCCGATGCCCTTGGTCGCCCCGGTAACGATCGCCTTTTTTCCGCGCAATCCGAGATCCATCGCTTCGTCCTCCCCGTTTCGCCACGCCCGCGCGAGTATCAGACCGCGATTATAGGTCCACAGCCGTTCAAAAACAAACAGTCTTGACTGTTTTTTATTGCGCCACGAGACCGTTGTCGATCAAGATTTCCGCCGCATTGACGAAGCGCGACTCGTCCGAGGCGAGATACAGCACCAGATTGGCGACGTCCTGGGGCTTGCCGAGTCCGACCGGCGTCTGGTCGTACACCTTCATATCCATGCCGAGTTCGTGCGTCGCCTTGACCACCATCGGCGTTTCGATGGCGCCCGCGTGGATCGAGTTGCAGCGGATGCCGGTCTTGTTCATCTGGCAATGGACCGCAATCGACTTGGTCATCGAGCGCACCGCGCCTTTCGCGGCGGAATATGCGTAAAACACCGGATAACCGAGGTGGGTCGCGGTCGAGCACATGTTGATGATCGAACCCCCGCCCGAATCCTTCATCAGCGGGATGCCGTACTTGCAGGCGAGGAACACGCTGTCGGTCATCACGCGCAGATGCTGGTGGAATTGTTCGAGCGTCGCCGACTCCGGCGTGCCCACGACCACCATGCCGGCGTTGTTGACCAGCACGTGCAGCGCGCCGAAACGCCTGCGGATCTCGGCAAAAACCTCCTGCCAGCGGCTTTCGCTCGCAACGTCCTGGACCATGAAGTAGGCCGCGCCCGGGCGTGAGGCATTGATCTCCTCGGCGAGCGCCCGGCCGGCCGTCTCGTTGAGATCCGTGATCACTACCGTCGCTCCCTCCTGCGCGAGCAGCGCCGCATCGGCCCTGCCGAGTCCTGACGCGGCACCGGTCACCAGAGCCACTTTTCCGCTCACCCGTCCCATGCGAGTTCCCCCATGATCAGTTTGGTCAGCGATCGAAGGTATCAGCCTATTCATCCGGCAGTCAATTCATCCGGTTTCAATCATCCTTGACTTTTTCAAGCAGCCACTACATCGTACGACGCAATGGCCACGATCCCGCACGAACCACTCACCCACGACGCGCTGTCGATCGGCAGCGGCTGGCAGGCTCAAAAGAGCGCGTCCACGCGCACGCAGATCATCGAAGCGGCGATCACCTGCCTCGTCGAACTCGGCTACGGCCGCACCACGACCACCGTGATCGCGAAAAAAGCCGGCCTGTCGCGCGGCGCGATGCTGCATCACTTTCCGTCGAAGATGGACATCATCCGCGCGGCGGTCGAATACCTGCATGCGAAGCGGCTGCGCGCATTCCGCAAGGCGATGGCGAAGGAACCGACCGACGGCGACCACGTCCGCCTCGGTATCGAGGGTTATTGGTCACACGTCAAGCATCCCTGGTTCGTCGCCTTCTTCGAAATCGCGGTGGCCGCGCGCACCGACAAGGAACTAGCGGCGATCCTGTTCCCGGCCCAGGAAGCGTTCGAGCGCGAATGGTACGAGACCAGCCTCGAACTGTTCCCGGAGTGGAAGCGCAAGGGCGAGAATTTCATGCTGGGCTTCGACCTGACGCGCTACGTGATCGAGGGGATGGGAATCAGCTTCCTCACCCACAAGGAAACCGAGCGCGACAAACGCGTGCTCCGCTACCTCGAATCGCGGCTCAAGGAACTCGCCGACGAAGATCGTTGAGCGGCGCGGGCGTCCCGCGCCCGCCCCCTCCGTGTCTCAGCTCCTCCAGTCCAGCAGGTGGAGGTCCATGGCGCCCTCGACACACTCCATGATCGGCGGCACGAGACGGTCGTGGAACGGGCTCGCCTGATGGGTCTGGAACGCGGCCTCATCGCGGAACCGGCCATAGACCACGTAGGTGCGCTCCTTCGTGCGGCTCTTCAGCACGTCATAAACCAGCGTACCCGGTTCATCTTCGTGCGTGAGCCGCGAAAGCTCCTTCTGGAGGCGCTCGAACTCCGCCTCTTTGCCCGGCTTGATGGTCAGCGTGGCGATGAATGTCGTCGACATGGTGTTTCGTGCTCCTATTCGATGGCGTCGAAATATTCGCGGACCCAGGTGCCGTCGAGGCAGGCCGAAATCTTCGGCGCCAGTTCGGCCAGGATCTTCGAGTTCATGTGCCCGTGTTCCGCCTCCTCGCTGCGGAAACTCTCCAGCACGACGTAGCGATGCGGTTCGCGCAGGCGGAAGAATTCATAGAGCAGGGTGTCCGGCTCGTTCGCGCGCACGTGATCCTGGAGGGCGAGACAGTGCTTCACGAACTCCGGCTCATGCTCCGGCTTGCAGGTCATCCGGGCTATGAAGGTTATCTTGGACATGGGGTCGTCTCACTCGGGTAAGATGGATCGCGCCATTCCGCCGGCGCGTACTGCGATGCTAACATCCCGGCCCGCAGCCGATCACGAGGAACAGCGGACGATGCCGAAAGAAACCACGATCTCGATACCGCTCGCCGAACTCGCGGAAGGCAGGATGGTCGCCCGCGGCGCGGGTGGGCGGGAGATCATGCTCTGCCGCACGAAGGACGGATTGTTCGCGGTCGACAACATCTGCTCCCACGCCTATGCGCGCCTGAGCGAGGGCCGCCTGCGCGGCTTTCGGGTGATCTGTCCGCTGCACGGCGCCGCCTTCGACGTGCGCACCGGGGCCGTGCTCGGCGCTCCGGCAAACCGCGCCATCGAGAGCTTTCCGGTGCACAGCGACGGCACGCACGCGACGGTCACCGTGCCCGGCGCGCCCGACGTGCCGCACATCGCGCAGCCGATGCCCTGAGCGCGGCCCCCGCGCAGGCCGCCGCGCGCATCAGGCGCGGCCCCGCTGGTCGAAGCGGCGTCCGACCATCGCCGCAGCGATGTTGACCTTCTGGATGTCGATCGCGCCGCCCGCGATCCCCCACCCCCACGCGTCGCGCAGGCGCCGCTCCATCGGATATTCGCGCGAGTAACCGTAGCCGCCCATGAGCTGCACCGCGTTTCCGGTCACCTCGCGCGCGATTTCATTGGCGAAGCATTTCGCTACCGACGATTCCAGCACGTTGGGCAGTCCGTCCTGGGCATTGCAGGCGGCGCGCCAGATCAGCAGACGGGCCGCATCGACACGGATCCGCATCTCGGCGAGCCGCACCTGGACCGCCTGGAACTCGACGATCGGCTTGCCGAACTGACGGCGCTCCTGCACATACGCGACGACGTCCTCGAGCGCTCCGCTCGCCTGACCCAGGGCCATCGTGGCGTTGCCGCAGCGTTCGAGGTCGAATGCCTCCATCAGCTTCTTGAAGCCGCCGGCGGGCACGATCACGTTCGCCGCGGGCACGCGACAATTGTCGAAGTACAGATCCGACGAGGGCACGCCGCGAAAGCCCATCAGTTCCTCAGGCTTGCCGAACGAGAGGCCGCTCGCTCCCTTCTCGACGTAGACGGCGCCGATGCCCTTCGCGCCGGGCGCATCGGACATCCGGCAGTACACGACGTAGCCGTCCGCGTGTCCGCCGCCCGAGCACCAGCGCTTCGTGCCGTTGATCACCGCGTGATCGCCGGAGATTTCGGCCCGGGTCGTGAGGTCCGTCAGCGCGGATCCCGCGGCGGGCTCCGACATCGCGATCGCCACCACGATCTCGCCGCGGCACACGCGCGGAACGACCCGTGCGCGCAGACTCTCGCCGGCGAACTCGCAGATCGCGCGCACGGGACCGACGCAGGACTCGAACACGGGGAACGCCACGGCCGAGGAGACCTTCGCGAACTCCTCGAGCACGATCAGCGCCTCAAGGCTGCCCAAACCCAGCCCGCCGAGGCTCTCCGGGATGTTGATCCCGAGAAACCCCTGACTCGCATATTCGGCGATCAACTCGCGCCCCGGCGGCTCGCCGCTCGATTCGATCTGCGCCGCGATCCGCGGCAGGCGCGCGCGCGCGTACTGGCGCGCGGCCGACTGCAGCGCGCGCTGTTCTTCGGTCAGGTTGAAATCCAAGCGACACCTCGTGCGTGTAAACTGCGGCGCATGAAACCGCAAACCAGGACGACCATGGATGACCCGAACGCCGGCGCGGTGCTCGCCGGCGTTCGCGTGCTCGATTTCGGCCGGTACGTCGCCGGCCCATATTGCGCGACGCTGCTCGGATATCTCGGCGCCGAGGTGATCCGCATCGAGCGTCGCGAGGGCGGCGAGGACCGGTACATCGCGCCGGTCGCCGCCGGCGGCGAAGGCGGCGTGTTCTTCCAGACCGCCTGCAACAAGAAATCCCTCACCCTCGACCCCGCCAAGCCAGGCGCGCGCGCGCTGATCGCGCGACTGGTCGCGACCGCCGACGTGGTCGTCGCCAATCTGCCGCGGTCACAGATGGAAAAGCTGGGCATCGACTACGCCGCCCTCAAGGCCGTGCGCCCCGATATCATTCTAACCTCGCAGACCGCGTTCGGTGACGAGGGCCCCTACGCGGCGCGCGGCGGCTTCGACGGCGTCGGCCAGGCGATGTCCGGCGCCATGCACATCACCGGAGTACCGGGCGCGCCGGTCAAGGCCGCGGCGCCGTACGTCGATTTCGCCACGGCCGCCTTGAGCGCTTTCGGCACGCTCGCGGCGCTCCTGCATCGGGAACGCACCGGCGAGGGCCAGGAGGTCAAGGCGACGCTCCTCGGCACCGCGCTCGCGGTGTTCGGTTCGCATCTGGCGGAACAGGGCGCCACGGGCATCAACCGCGTCGGAACGGGCAATCTGGTGCAGACTTCGGCGCCCTCCTCGGTGTTCGCGACGCGCGACGGGCACGTGCTCACGCACGTGGTCGGCAACGGCCTGTTCCGGCGCTGGGCGAGGCTCATGGGCGGGGAGGAACGCTGGGCCGCGGATCCGCTCTACCAGAGCGACCAATCCCGCGGAGACCACAGCGGCGCGATCGTCGCGCGAATGGGGGCTTGGTGCGCGGAACGCACGACCGCCGAGGCGCTCGCCGAGCTCGAGGCCGCCGGCCTCCCGGCCGGCCCGGTGTACACGCCGCAACAGGCGCTCGACGACCCGCAGGTCGCGGCGATGGGGTTTCTGCATGCCATCACCGACTATCCCGGACTCGCACGCGCCGTGCCCGTGTCCGGACTCCCGCTCAGCTTGAGCGGCAGCGCGACGATCCCACCCACGCACCCGCCGCGACTCGGCGAACACACCGACGAGGTTCTGCTCGGCCTCGGCTATGCCGCGGAGGAGATCGCCTCCTTGCGCGACCAGGGCGTGGTCTGATCCGTTCCGCCGTGCGTCGATTACTTGCCAAACTTGTAGCCGATCTCGCCGCCGAAGAAGCGCGGCTCGCCGTAGAAGGACCACACCCACAGCGGATCGACGTTCTGCGAGGACTCGATGTAAATCCGATTCGTGAGGTTGCGTCCATAGAGCCGCACATACCAGCGATTGTCCGGCCCCTGATAGGTCAGCGATGCGCCGAGAAGCGCACGGGCATCCTGGTAGGTCTGGGTGTACGGGGCGTACGGCGCGGCGATCGAGTACGTGTCGAGATTCTTCGACACGTAGTTGTCGTTCACGTCGAACACCAGATGGTGCCCGTCCGTGCCGGGCACAGCCATCGTGTAGTTCAAGTCCACGGTCGCGGTGACCGCCGGGCAGCGGTTGACGGGCAGACCCGACAGGGCCACCGATTTGCCGGCCGAATCCAGCGTCACGAAGCTGCCGTACTCGCAGTGCTGGAAGCTGAGTGGCACGTGCAGCAGCAATCCGTCCGCGATTTCCGCGGTCAGCTCGTTCTCGATGCCGTAGGCCTTCATCGTCGCAGCGTTCTTGAACAACGTCTCCTCACCGGCCTGACCGTTCAGGTTCGTGATCGGCACGACGACCTGCCGGATCAGGTCCTTGTAATTGACGTAGAACATCGCCTCGTTCAAGCGCACGCGGTGATCGAACCACTCGCTCTTCACGCCGACCTCGAAGGAATCGGCCTTCTCCGGATTGGTCGGCTGTTTCTCGACGTTCGTGATCGGCGTGCCGCCGGTGCCGACCTGGTCATTGTAGCCGCCACCCTTGAAGCCGTGCGAGTAGGTCGCGTAGCCGAACAGATCCGGGTCGAACTTGTGCGACAAGGTCAGGCGGTAGGTCGGCTGCGTCCAGGAATGGCTGTCGGTGACGACGCCGTAGGGATACGCGGCAAAGTTTCCCGCGTTCATCAGGCCGCCCAACTGCTGGTAAGTGAACGACGGCACAATCGCGCCGGTCGCCGACGGCAGCTGCTGCACGAACACCTGCTGGCGGCCGATCCAGTCCTTGCTGTCCTTGGTGATGCGCGCGCCGACGGTCAGCGTGGTGGCGTCGGTGAACTTGTAGTTCGTCTCCCCGTACAGCGCCTCGGACTTTTCGGTCTGCGCGTTGCAGAGCACCTGCGGATTGTTGTTGTAACCGCCCGGCTGGGTGCCCGGCGGCGTCGGCACGCCGAACAGGTCGTAGATGCCGAGGATCTGCGAGACGCAGAACTTGGTGTTGTCATGCTGGTAGAACGCGCCGGCGACGTAGTTCCACTTGTCGTACTGCTTCGACGTGAAGCGCGCCTCCTCCTGCCAGGTCTTGCGGCGATCCGAGCGGTTCGCGTCGAATACCGAGACCGGGCCCACCACTCCAGTGTAGTCGGACGGCAGCGAGGAATCCTGCGAGCGGTAGCCCTGCACCCAGGTCAGGGTGCCGTAATCGGTCTTCCAATCGATGTTCAGGTGCTCCCCGCTCGCATCGACCCGATGGCCGTTCTGCGAATCGATCAGATAGCCATTGCGATTGTCGACGCCGGCGTTGTTCAGCGGATCGCTGCCGGTGTAACCGGGCAGTCCGAGCTGCTGGAACACGAAATAAGCCGGCGTCGTGGTCGGCGTCGTGTTGACCGCGCCAGGCGTCTGCGAGCGGTCGTTCAGCATTTCATACGTGAACAAGGCGCGGAGGCTGTCGCTCGGTTCCCACAGCAGCTTGGCGCGCCCGGTGAACACGTCCGTGCCGCCGACGCGCTGGCCGTCCCCGTGATAGATCGTACCGAACAGGTCGGTGGTCGCGCCGTTGCGCATCCAGCCGTCCTCCCGGTCCTCGCTCGCGACGACGCGCAATGCGAGCTGATGCGAGATCAGCGGGACGTTCAGCGCGCCGTGCGCGTTGAACGCATTGTAGCTGCCGAATCCCATCGAGGTGTCGAACGAGGTCTCGTCGAGCACCGGCGGCTTCGTCTTGACGACCACCGCGCCGCCGGTCGTGTTCTTGCCGAACAGCGTCCCCTGCGGGCCGCGGAGCACCTCGACCTCCTGCACGTCGAACGGATCGAGCAGCTGCGTCTGGGTGCTCGGCATCACGAAGTCATCGATCAGCACCGCAACCGGCGCCTCGTTGTACACGATGATGTCCGTGTTGCCGACGCCGCGCATCGCGAACGAGGCGGCATTGAAGCCGTTGATCTTGTTCGCCGAGAAGTTCGGCACCATCAGCGCGATGTCCTGCAGCGTGCGCGGCTCGAGCTGCGCGATCAGGTTCGCGTCGACCGCGGTGACCGCGATCGGCGTGGTCTGCAGGTTCGAGGTGCGGCGCTGCGCGGTGACGACGATCTCCGCGAGGCCCTGGTTCGCGGCCGCGCCCTTGGCATCCACCGCCGCGTGCACTGCGCCGGCGAGGCCGCTGAGCGCGCCGAGCGCGGTGACCGCCGCGCGCAGCGCATGCGCGGAAACCGGCCGCTTCGAACGATTACGATTCTTCATTTGGACAACCCCCAAAAATATGTGTCATACGAAACTCGCCGCGCCGCTATCGCGTGCTGCTCGCCGCCGGCTCTCCGCAGGCTCCGCGACCCAGGCACTCATGCTCGTCGGAATTCTTGTTGCCTGGAACATACGCGTCGCGCCACAAAAAAACAAGCGTGACTGTTTTTTT
>JBBISV010000068.1:0-4941 GCA_037441085.1 Gammaproteobacteria bacterium
GCGTCTTCGGCGGCTCGGCCGGCGAGATTTGCGCGAGTTGTTGCGCATCGGCGGCATGAACGTGTTCGACTGGCTGAACGAGAACTTCGAGTCGGAGGCGATCAAGGGGGCACTTGCCCTCGATGCCGTGCTCGGCACGAATTTCGGGCCGCGCTCCCCCGGTACGGTGCTGACGCTGCTGTACCGGCTCGCCGGTCAGAGCGCCGCCGGGGACGAGGGTCTGTCGCAGCCGATGGGCGGCATGGGCGCGGTCTGCGCCGCGCTCGCCGCCGCGGCCACCGGGGCGGGGGCGGTCGTGCGCACCGCGACGCCGGTCGAACGCGTGTGGATCGAGGACGATCGCGTGGCAGGCGTCGTGCTCGAGGACGGCGGACGCATCGGCGCGGGCGCGGTGATTTCGAGCGCCGACCCGAAGACGACGCTGCTGAAGCTGGTCGGCGCGCGCCATCTGGACACTGAATTCGTGCGCCGCACGACCCATTTGCGCACGCGCGGGCTGGTGGCGAAGCTGCACCTGGCGCTCGACGGCGCGCCGCGCTTCGCGGGGCTCGATGCCGCCGGCCTGGCGGGGCGGCTGCTGATCGCGCCGTCGATGCGCCACATCGAGCGCGCCTATGATCATTCGAAGTACGGCGAGCATTCACCGGACCCGGTGATGGAAATCACGGTTCCCTCCGTCAACGACCCGACCCTCGCGCCGCCGGGAAGGCACGTGCTGTCGGCGATCCTGCAGTATGCCCCGTACGCGGTCCGTGGCGGGTGGGACCTGGAGCGGCCGCGCCTCCTCGAGCGCGCGGTCGGCTCCATTTCGCGCTTCGCACCGGGCCTCGGGGCGCAGGTGATCGCGGCGGAACTGCTGACGCCGCCGGATCTCGAGCGCGAGTTCCGCATGACCGGCGGCCACTGGCACCACGCCGACCTCGCCTTCGACCAGTTCTTTTTCGTTCGCCCGATACCCGGCGCGACGCGTTACCGCGCCCCGGTCGCCGGCCTGTTCCTGTGCGGGGCCGGCAGTCATCCGGGCGGCGGCGTCATGGGCATCGCCGGGCGCAATGCCGCGCGCCAGGTGCTTCTGGGGAGGGATTGACATGCACGACAGCGTCAATACGCCGCATTACCTCCAGCCGCTGCTGTGCACGCCGTTTCACCGGCGGGCACGCCCCTTGTGCCAGTCCGAACAGTTCGTCGCCTGGGCCGGGTACTCGACGGTCGACGTGTTCACGACCATGGAGCAGGAATATTTCGCGATCCGCAACGCCGCGACCCTCTACGACCTGACCCCGATGGTCAAGTATCGCGTCGCCGGACCCGACGCACCCGCGTACCTGAACCGCCTGATCACCCGGGACGTGGCGAAAGTGAAGGTCGGCCGCGTCGCATATTGCATCTGGTGCGACGATGCGGGCCTGCTGATCGACGACGGGACGCTGTTCAGGCTTTCCGAAAACGAATTCCGCCTGTGCACGGCGATGCGCCAGCTGGACTGGCTGCTCGCGGCGGCGATCGGATTCGACGTCGTGGTCGAAGAGGTGACGGAGACGCTCGCCGCGCTCGCGCTGCAGGGCCCGACCTCGGCATCGGTGCTGCGGGCGGCGGGAATCGCCGACACCGCGCGGTTGAAGCCGTTCGAGATCGGGCATTTCGCGGCCGGCGCGGCGCCGGTGATGATCTCGCGCACCGGCTACACCGGCGACCTCGGCTACGAGATCTGGATGAAGCCGGCGGACGCCGAGGCCGTATGGGACCTGCTGATGGCGGCGGGGCGGACCTGGGGGCTGCGGCCGATCGGCTCGCGCGCGTTGAACGTCGCGCGCATCGAGGCCGGATACCTGAGCCCCAACGTCGACTTCCTGCCGGCCTTGCACACGATCCGGGTCGGCCGCGGCCGCAATCCGTTCGAGCTCGGCCTGGAGTGGCTGCTGGATTTCGACAAGGGCCACTTCAACGGCCGCCGCGCGCTGCAGGCGGTGCGGCGCGACGGGCCGGCGGTGCGCCTCGTCGGTCTCGACATCGAGGGCAACAAGCCGGCGCACGACGCGTTGATCTACGCCGGCGCGTCCGCGCGGCGCCGGATCGGGGCGGTGACCTCGGCGGTCTGGTCGCCGACTTGCAAGCGCAACATCGCGCTTGCTATCGTACATGCGTCTCACGCAGCCCTTGGTTCAACCGTCTGGGTGGAGATCTATTTGAACCGCGAGCTGGTCTGGGAACGACGCATGGCGCGCGCACGCGTGGTCGACCGCGTGTTCTTCGCGCCGCAGCGGCGGCGCGCCACACCACCCGCGGACTGCTGAGGCGCATGCTCTCGGCCCAGCAACCGCAGGGCGACCGGCCCTGGCTCGACCCGGACGCGAAGCCGCAGATCGTCATCGAGAACGTGGCGAAGGCATTCGGCGGGTTCACGGCGGTCGACCGCGTGGATCTGCGCATCTACAAGGGCGAGATGTTCGCGCTGGTCGGCGCTTCGGGCTGCGGGAAGACGACGCTGTTGCGGATGCTCGCCGGCTTTGCCGCGCCGAGTTCCGGGCGGATCCTGATCGAGGATGCGGACATGACCGGGGTGCCGCCGCACGAGCGCCCGGTCAACATGATGTTCCAGTCCTATGCGCTGTTTCCCCACATGACGGTCGGGGAGAACGTCGGCTACGGACTGCGCCGCATCCGCGAGGATGCCGCCGTCAAGGCGAGACGCGTCAGCGAGGCGCTCGACATGGTCGAACTCGGCGCGCTCGCCGGGCGCAAGCCGCACCAGCTGTCCGGCGGTCAGCGTCAGCGCGTCGCCCTGGCGCGCGCGCTGATCCGGCGGCCGAAAGTGCTGCTTCTCGACGAACCCCTGAGTGCGCTCGACAAGAAGCTGCGAGAGCAGACCCAGTTCGAGCTCATGAACATCCAATACCGGGTCGGCATCACGTTCGTTTTCGTCACGCATGACCAGGACGAGGCCATGGCCCTGTCGACGCGGATCGCGGTGATGAACCAGGGCAGGGTGCTGCAGGTCGGCGCGCCCGCCGACATCTACGAGTTCCCGCGCAGCCGCTTCGTCGCCGACTTCGTCGGCACGACCAATCTGTTCGAGGGTGAGGTCGACCGCTGCGAGGGCGGCTTCACCACGATGCGCTGCGCGGAGACCGGAACCGAGCTCGTCACGGACGACGCCGGCCGGCACGCCAGGGGGCAGCGGGTGTGGCTGGCGGTCAGGCCCGAGAAGATCAAACTGACCAAGGAGCCGGTGGCCGGCGCCCGGGTAAACCAGCTCAAGGGGACGGTCTGGGAGCTCGGCTATCTCGGCAACCGCTCCACGTACCGCATCAAGATCGACTGCGGCAAGATCGTCACGGTGTTCGCGCAGAACGAGCGCCGCAGCTCGCAGTGGGCCATCGACTGGAGCGACGAGGTGTACCTGAGCTGGGCCGCGGAATCCGCGGTGCTGCTGCTGGAATAACGGTCCGCCCCGGCCCGGCGATGCTCGCCGCGCGCCCGTTTTTATATTATAGTCGTGATATTACAAATCCGGCGGCGGCGAACGAGGGCGGCGATCGTGAGAAAAGTGAAGACACTCGGACTACTGGGAACCGGCGTGATCGGCGGCGGCTGGGCCGCGCGGGCGCTGCATTTCGGCATCGACGTCATCGCCGCCGATGTCAAACCGGAGATGGAGGCGTGGATGCGCGGCGCGGTCGCCAACGCCGAACCGGCGCTCGCGCGGCTGACCTCGGCGCCGCTGCCGCCGAAGGGAAGGCTGTCCTTCACCACCAACATGCGCGAGATGGCCGAAAAGGCCGATTTCATCCAGGAGAACATTCCGGAACAGCTGGAGCTGAAACAGCGGCTGCTGGGCGAGGTGAGCCGCCATGCGCCGGCGGACGTGATCATCGCATCGAGCACCTCGGGTCTGATGCCGAGCGACCTGCAGAAGGACATGACGGCGCCGGAACGGTTTTGCGTCGCCCATCCGTTCAATCCGGTCTACCTCCTGCCCCTGGTCGAGGTGGTCGGGGGTGCGAAGACCTCCCAGGCCACGATCGACGCGGCATCCGATTTCCTGCGCTACATCGGCATGCACCCGCTGCACGTGCGCCGCGAGGTGCCCGGACACCTGACCGACCGCCTGCAGGAGGCGCTGTGGCGCGAGATCCTGCACATGGTCAACGACGGTGTCGCCACCACCGGTGAACTCGACGACGCCATCATCTACGGACCGGGGCTGCGCTGGGCGGCGATGGGCACGAATTTGATCTATCACCTCGCCGGCGGCGAGTCGGGCATGCGGCACATGCTGGCGCAGTTCGGCCCCTGCCTGAAGTGGCCGTGGACCAAGCTCGAGGCGCCCGAGCTCAGCGAGACGCTGATCGATCGCATGGTCGAGGGAACCCAGGCCGAGGCGCGCGGCCGCTCGATCCGCGAGCTGGAGCGCCTGCGCGACGACTATCTGGTCGCCATCCAGCAGGTCCTCCGCCAGTACGACATCGGCGCCGGGTCCACGCTGCGCGCGCTCGAGGAACGGCTCTACAAGGACTCCGACGCGCAGACCCCGGGGGCCGACCTCGATGCGCCCCGGCCGCTGCGGCTGATCGACACCACCGTCCGGCCGGAATGGGTCGACTACAATTCCCACATGACCGACTACCGCTACCTGCACGTGGCCGGCGAGGCGCAGGACGCGCTGTACCGCCTGGTCGGCATCGACGATGCGTACCGCCGCTCCGGACGCATGTTCTACAACGTCGAGTCCCACGTCGCGTACCTGCGCGAGACGAAGGCAGGCGAGGCGATCTACATGACGACGCAGGTGCTCGACGTGGACGACAAGCGGCTGCGGGTGTTCCACCGGCTGCACCGCCGCTCGGACGATGCGCTGTTGTCCAGCTGCGAACAGATGCACGTGCACGTCGACAGCGCCGCCGCCAAGCGCTTGCGTCCGTGCAAAGTCGTCGAGATCAC
>JBBISV010000068.1:4951-6783 GCA_037441085.1 Gammaproteobacteria bacterium
CAGCGCCGCCGCCAAGGCGGCGCCGATCGACCCCGCGGTGCGCGCCGGGCTCGAGCGCCTGCGCAAGGCGCACGCGGCGCTTCCGGCCCCCGACGCCGCAGGCCGCGGGATCGGCGCCCCCCGGAACTGAAGGCGCGGCGATGCCGAAGATCGTCGACCATGACGCACGCCGCGAGGAGATCGCCCGGATCGCGTGCGAAGTGGTCGCGGCCCACGGCTTCGAGCACGCGACGGTGGCGCGCATCGCGAGTGCGGCAGGCTACACCACCGGGATGATCGCGCACTACTATGATTCGAAGCAGCAGATCATCCTGGCGGGTCTGCGCCTGATGCTGAAGCGCATCGAGGACAGGCTGACCCACCAGCGCCCGAACGGCGGCGCCGGCCTGCTCGGCGTGCTGTCCGAAGCCCTGCCGCTCGACGACCGCCGGTTCGCGGAATGCGCCTTTTGGATGGCGTTCTGGGGCCGGGTGTCGGCCGACAAGGAAGTCCGGCGCCTGAACGCCTGGGTTCATCGCGAGTACCTGCGTGTTTACGCGCGCTGCTTCGCGCTGCACTGGCCGGCGTCGGCCGACTGGCCGAAGCGGGTGCGGGACCAGGTGCTGCGTTCGGTCGTCACCTTCATCAACGGCCTGACGGCGAGTGTCGTCACCAGCCCGGCCGACTGGCCGCCGGCGACGCAGATCGCGCAGTTGCGTCTGCAGCTCGACATGCTCAGGGCCAGTGCAGAGACCCGTTCGCCGCGCGCCGCGGCGCAATCCTGACAGGAGTTCGACGATGGATTTCTCGTTGACCGACGAACAGCAATTGATCATCGACACCACGCGCGACTTCGTCCGCACCGAGCTGTATCCGCACGAGGCGGAAATCGAGGCGAGCGGGGTGCTGCGGGACGATCTGCGCGACGAGCTCAGGGCGAAGGCCATCGATGCCGGGCTCTACGCCGCCAACATGCCCGTCGCCGTCGGCGGGGCGGGCCTCGACACGGTCACCTGGGCGCTGTACGAAAAGGAGCTGGGGGCGGCGAATTACGCGCTGCACTGGTCCTGCGTCGGCCGGCCCTCGAACATCCTGCTGGCCTGCGAGGGTGAACAGCGGGAGCGTTACCTGTTGCCGACCGTGCGCGGCGAGCGCACCGAATGCCTGGCGATGACCGAGCCCGGGGCAGGGTCGGATCTGCGCGGCATGAAGACCTCGGCCGTGGCCTCGGGCGGGGATTTCGTGATCAACGGCACCAAGCATTTCATCAGCCATGCCGATCATTCCGACTACGTGATCCTGTTCGCCGCCTCCGGCGAGGAGAACGCCAGCCGGGGCGTGCGCAAGCTGATCACCGCGTTTCTGATCGACCGCGGCCATCCGGGCTTTGAGATCCGCGCCGGCTACAAGAACGTCTCGCACCGCGGTTACACCAACAGCATCCTCGAGTTCAACGACTGCCGCGTGCCCAAGGAGGCGATTCTCGGCGAGCTGCACCGCGGCTTCGAGGTCGCCAACAGCTGGCTCGGCGCGACGCGGCTGCAGGTGGCCGCGACCTGTCTGGGGCGCTCGGAGCGGGCGATGGATCTGGCCACCCGCTGGGCCGCGGAGCGGACCCAGTTCGGGCAGACGATCGGCAAGTTTCAGGGGGTCGGGTTCAAGCTCGCCGACATGGCGGTGGAAATGCGCGCGGCGGAGCTGTTGGTGCTGCAGGCGGCGTGGAAACACGACCACGGGATCTCGACCGACATGGACATGGCGATGGCCAAATTGAAGGCGAGCGAGGTGCTCGCGATGGTCGCCGACGAGGCGCTGCAGATTCACGGCGGCATGGGGCTGATGAGCGACCTGCC
>JBBISV010000068.1:6793-15339 GCA_037441085.1 Gammaproteobacteria bacterium
CCCACAATAGATACTGAAATGCACGGAGGGTTCTGATGAGCGACCTGCCGATCGAACGGATCTGGCGCGACGCGCGCATCGAGCGGATCTGGGAGGGGACCAGCGAGATTCAGCGCATGATCATCTCGCGCGCGCTGCTGCGGCCGCTCGGCGGCTAGCGCCCGCTCCAGCGCGGTGCACGCTTCTCGGCGAAGGCGCGCGTTCCTTCCTTCAGGTCGTCGGAGCGCACGACGCGCTGCACCGCGTCCAGCGCGTCGTGCAGCGCGAACGCCTCGTGTTCGGCCACCACCTCGGCATGACGCATCAGCTGCTTGATCGCCGGAAACAGCAGCGGCGGACCGCCGGCGAGCTGCTGCGCGATCTCGCGCGCCTTGGCGAGCGCGGCGCCCTTCGGCACCACGTGATTCGCGAGCCCCCAATGCTTGGCCTCAGTGGCGTCCATCCAGCGCCCGGTCATCAGGAACTCGACCGCGACGTGGTAGGGCACCCGGCGCGGCAGCTTGATGGTGCCGGCGTCGGCGAGCACGCCGACATTGATCTCGGGCAGCGCGAATTTCGCGTGCTCCTCCATGACGATGATGTCGGTGCCCAGCACGATCTCGAAGCCGCCCCCGCAGGCGATGCCGTTGACCGCGGCGATCACCGGCTTGTTGAGGTTGCGCGGATAGTTGAGGCCGCCGAAGCCGCCGACGCCCCAGTCCTCATCGGATTTCTCGCCGGCGGCCGCGGCCTTCAGGTCCCAGCCCGGACAGAAGAAGCGCTCTCCGGCGCCGGTGACGATCGCGATGCGCAGCCCGGCGTCGTCGCGAAACGCCGTGAACACGTCGTTCAGGCGGCGGCTCGCCGCCAGGTCGATCGCGTTGGCCTTGGGCCTGTCGATCGTCACTTCGAGCACCGCGCCAGCCCGTGATGTCTTGATGCCTGCGTCGCCGTCCGTCATGCGCTACTCCCGTGCCAGTCGAATCAGTGTGTCCACCGCGACCGCGCCGCGGCCGGCGGGTCGCACCAGAATGGGATTGACGTCGAGTTCCGCCAGCTCGTCGCGCCGGGCGGCGGCGTAGTCGCCGATGCGGCCGATCGCCGCGATCAACGCGGCGACGTCGCCGGGCGGCTTGCCGCGGAATCCGCGCATCAGCCGGGCGACCTTCAGCCGCTCGAGCGCGGCGCCGATGGCCGCGTCGGTCCAGGGCGGCAACAGGCTCACCGTGTCGGCGAGCAGTTCGGCGAGCACGCCTCCGGCGCCGAGCACCAGGACCTGGCCGAATTGCGGATCGACGATGACGCCGGCGATGAACTCCGCGACCGCGTCGACGATCATTTCCTCGACCAGCAGCGATTGCGACAGCGTGCCGAGGCGCCGCGCGGCGGCCTCGACCTCGGCGGCGTCGCGCAGATTCAACGCGACGCCGCCGACCTCCGTCTTGTGTTCCAGGTGCGCGCCGACCGCCTTGAGTACCACCGGGAAACCGAGCGCAGACGCGGCGGCGGCCGCCGTCGACGGCGTGGCGAGCGCGCTGCGCGGCACCGACACGCCGAATTTCGACAATTCCGTCTTGCCTTCGTGCTCGCTCAGCGTGCGCACCGTCGCGCCCGCGAACTCGCGGGCCGGCATCCGCAGCTGCGGGCCTGGCAGCTTCCACGCCGCGCCGACTGCGCCGGCGGCCGCCAGCGCCTCGAGCGCCTCGCGCTGTCCCTGGAGCGGGACGACGCCGCCGCGCAGGCAGTTCGCGCGGATCCTGGCGCCCATTGTTTCCGGCAGCGAGGCGATGAGCGCCGCGCGGGTCTTCGCGCCGGCGCTGACGTCGATGTATTCATCGATGACCACGTCGAACGCCTCTGTCTCCGCCTTGCCGTCCGGCGGACAGTCGAGCATGAAGCCGACGGCGTCGTAACCGGACCGCAGCACCTCGCCGAACACCTTGCGCAGGGCCGGCGGATCGAACCACAAATAGGTGTGGATATCGAACGGATTGGCGATGGTGACGCGGTCGCCGAGCACCACGCCGAGCGCCGCGGTCTCGGCCGGCGGGATCGGCGCGAACTGCAGATCGAGGTTGCGGGCCACGTCCGCGGTCATGGCCATGTCGCCGCCCGAGGCGCCCATGATCAACACGCGCGATCCGCCGATCGGACCTCCGGAGTGGAAGATTTTCAGCGTCTCGCACAGGGTGCCGAGCGTGTCGCAGCGCGCGATTCCCGCCTGCCGGCAAAACGCGTCGAACACGGCGTCGGCGCCGGCGAGCGCCCCGGTATGGCTGTGCGCGGTGCGCGCCGCGGCCTCCGTGCGGCCGGACTTCACCACGGCGATCGGCTTGCGCGCGCGCGCGCGGCCGCGTCCGCGAAGCGGGCGGGATTCTGGACGCCCTCGAGGTACAGGCCGAACGCGGTGACGCGCGGATCCTCGGCCAGGATCTCGATCAGATCCTCGACCGCCACTCGCGTTTGATTTCCGACGGTGAACAGGTAACCGATCGGCAGGGAGCGGTCGTTGAACATCAGCGTCAGCGCGATCGTGCCGCTCTGGCAGATCAGCGCGACACCGCGCTCGGGCGGCGCGCCCACCAGTTGATCCGGCCACAACGCGGCGCGGTCGAAGTAGTTCACGAAGCCGTAACAGTTCGGACCGAAGAACGGCATGCCGCCGGCGGCGGCCGTCAGGTCCTGCGTGAGCGCGTGGCCGCGCGGGGTGCCGGTCTCGGAGAAGCCCGAACTGAAGCACACGAAGCCGCCCGCCCCGCGACGCGCGAGCGCGGCGGCGACGCCGGCGGCCTCCTGATTCGGCACCGCCAGGAACGTCGCATCCGGCGCGCCCGGCAGTTCATCGGCGGAACGGTAGTAGGTCGTCGCGGCGGTCGAGGGGCGGCTTGGATGAACCCGCCAGATCGGCCCGTCGAAGCCGATCGTCGTCCCGGCCGCGGCGACCGCGTCGGTCCACGCGCCGGCGCCGACCAGCGCGATGCTGCGCGGCGCGATCAAGCGTTCAATCGGGGATCGCACGGGCTCAGCGCCGCATCAGTTCGAGTTTGCGCGAACGCGGGAACGCCGGCGCCGCGGGCGCCGCGGACTTCAAGGTCGCGAGCAGCGACTCGACGGCCGGGGGGAAGGGAACGCTCGCCGGCTGCGCGCCCTGGTGGACGTGCAGCAATACCGCCTCGGCCACCGCCACCGGGCCGGAGACCCGGGCGCTGGCGAACAGCCCTGCGGCGAGAATGCGCTTGCGGTCGGCGTCGAGCACGATGTGGTTGACGGTCAGCGCGTCGTCGGACTTGACCTCGTGCAGATAGTGAAAATGCGTCTCCAGCGTGTAGAGCGTGCACCCGGTCCGTTCGCGGTAGGCCGCGTCGAGGCCGATGCGCTCCATCAGATCATCGATGGCGTGGCTGAACACGACGCCGTAATAGGCGTCGCGCAGGTGTCCGTTGTAGTCGATCCATTCCGGCTCGATCCGGGCCCGATACGGCGGCAGCGCGTCCACGCGGGGCGCGTCTCAGCCGATCTTCAGGCGCTCGCGCGCCTGCGCCGGCGTCAACACGCGGGCGCCCATCGCCTCGATGATCACGCGCGCCTTTTCGACGAGTTGGGCATTGCTCGCATACACGCCCTTGCTCAGATAGAGATTGTCCTCGAGGCCGACGCGCACATTCCCGCCCAGGAGCACCGACTGGGCGACCCAGGGCATCTGCATGCGGCTGATCGCGAAGGTGCCCCAGTTGCAGTCCGCGGGCAGCGAATTGGTCATCGCCAGCAGGTGGCCGACGTCGGCCGGCACGCCGTACGGGATGCCCATGCACAGCTGGATCAGCGCGGGTGCCTCGAGCAGGCCCTCCTTGATCAGCTGCTTGACGAACCAGAGGTTGCCGGTGTCGAACACTTCGAGTTCGGGCTTCACCTTGAGATCCTTCAGGATCGCGGCCCCCTGGCGCAGGTAGTTGGGCGTGGACACGTAGGCGCGGTTGCCGTCGCCGAAGTTGAGGCTGCCGCAATCGAGCGTCGCTATGTCAGGCCGGTACAGGCCTTCGTGGCACAGGTCGATGACGTGGCGCATGCGGTCTTCCTGGCTCACGAAATCGCTCCCGGGTCCCGGGGTGTCCGCGAGCCCATGGTCGCCGACGACGATGTAGCCCCCCATCCCGCAGGTCAGGTTGACGATGACGTCGACGCCGCTTTCGCGGATGCGCTTGACCACCTCGCGGTAGTGCCGGGTCTCCATGCTGAACGCGCCGGTGTCGGGCTCGCGCACGTGGATGTGAACGATCGCGGCGCCCGCGTTCGCGGCGGCCACGGCGGTCGCCGCGATCTCGGCCGGCGTGATGGCGCAATGAGGGCTCTTGGTGACCTTGGTATCGTCGCCGGTGACGGCGCAGGAGATGATGACATCGTGGTTCATGGCGTATCCCGTGTCCCGCCGGCGGCGGTCGATGCGGTTATATTATATTGATGATAATAAATACGCCAGGCGACAGGCGCCGGACCCGGCAAGCAGGGGATGCGCGCGGCGGTCAGCTCGCGGCGCCGCCCCGGCCCGCGCCGGCGAGCGCGCGAATGATCTCGGCATCGCCGCAAACGCCGATCACGCGTCCCTCGTCGGCGAGCACGACCGGATGGCCGGTCCGCTGGCGCAGCCGGATGATCTCGTGCAGCGACAGCGAAGCCGGGGCTAGCGGCGCGCCGCCGGCCCCGGCGGGCATCACCCCCTCGGGCGGAACCGGCACCAGGTCGAGCGGCCGCGCGTCCGCGTGCAGGCCGAGCGCCCGGTCGGAGGCGTCCACCGACAGGCGGTAGCGGCGGCCCGGGTCGAGCCACAGCCCGTCGCCGTCGGCCTCGAAATCGGCGCGCGCGCGCATGATCATGCCGCCCGTCAGCACGTCGAGGGGGTTCATGTGCTGGACGAACTCGGCGACGTAGTCGTCCGCCGGCGCCATGACGATGTCGAGCGCGCTGCCCGTCTGCACGATCCGGCCGTTCTGCATGATGGTGATGCGATCGCCGAGGCGCAGCGCCTCGTCGAGGTCGTGGCTCACGAACAGGATGGTCTTCTTCACGCGCGCCTGCAGTTCCAGCAGCTCGTCCTGCAGCTTCCCCCGGATCAAGGGGTCGAGCGCGGAGAAGGGTTCGTCCATCAGCAATATGTCGGCCTCCGTGGCGAACGCGCGCGCGAGACCCACGCGCTGCTGCATTCCGCCGGACAATTCCGACACATGCCGGTCGGCCCATTGCGACAAGCCGACGAGCTCGAGCTTCTCGTCGACCACCTTGCGCCGCGCCGCTGCCCGCTCGCCGCGCAGTTCGAGGCCGAAGCCGACGTTGTCCCTGACGGTGCGCCAGGGCAGCAGGCCGAATTGTTGGAACACCATCGCGATCCGCTCGCGCCGCATGCCCCGCAGCCGCAGCGCATCGCAGTTCGCGACGTCGACCGGCGCGTCGCCGGCGTGCACCAGGACCGACCCGCGGGTGACGCGATTGAGTCCGTTCGCCGCGCGCAGCAGCGTCGATTTTCCGGACCCTGACAGCCCCATGAGCACGGAGATCTCGCCGCTCGCGACCTTCAGGCTCGCGCCGGCGACGCCGAGCACGACGCCGAATTTCTCGGCGATCTGCGCGCGCGTGCCGCCCGCGTCGAGGAGGGCGAGCGCCTCGCGGATCGATCGGCGGCCCTCGCGTCCCTGGCCGCGCGAGAACAGGATGTCGACGGACTTGAATTCGATCGCGGTGCTCATCGCGGTGCTCCGGGTTCCTTGGGCCGGCTGACCCGGTCGAGAATGATCGCGAGCAGCACGATCGTGAAGCCCGCCTCGAATCCCATGCCGACCTGGACGGTGTTCAGCGCGCGCACCACGGGCACGCCGAGGCCGCCCGCGCCGACGAGGGCGGCGATGACCACCATCGACAGGCTGAGCATGATGCACTGGGTGACGCCGGCGATGATCGTCGGCGCGGCGCTCGGCAGCTCGATCTTCCACAGCAGCTGCATCGGCGTCGCGCCGAAGGCCTCGCCGGCCTCGATCAAGGGCTTCGGCACCGAGGAGACGCCGAGATGCGTGAGGCGGATCGGCGCGGGCAGCGCGAATATCACCGTGGAGATCAACCCCGGCACGACGCCGAGTCCGAACAGCACCAGCGTCGGAATCAGGTACACGAAGGTCGGCAGCGTCTGCATGAGGTCGAGCGCCGGCCTGAGCGCCGCGAACAGCCGCGGCCGGTGGGCGGCGGCGATGCCCAGCGGCACGCCGATCGCCGTCGACAGCAGCGTCGCGACGATCACGAGCGACAGTGTCTCCATGGTCGCGATCCAGTAGCCCTGGTTCAGGATGAACGCCAGTGCGAGACCGACGAAGGCCGCGATTCCCCATGAACGCCGCAGCGCGTAGGACAGCGCCGTCGCGCCGACGATGAACACCAGCGCGGGCACCACCTCGAGCAGCCGGGTGAGTTCGTTGACCGTGGTCGATATCACGCCGGAAACGCCGTCGAAGAACAGAGTGCCGTGCTTCTTGATCGCGTCGATCGCCACCGCCATCCAGTCGCCCACCGGAATCTTGTGGCTCGTGATTCATTGTTCGACGCCGCGCGGGCCCAGCCTGTGCGGCGCGTCCGCGAGCGCGGCGGCGGCGGGCTTGCCGTCGACGGTGAACACCCCCGCGAGCCAGGCGGCGACCGCGCGGGGATGGGCCTTCAGCCACGCGTCGGCGGCGGCGCGCGGCTGCACGTGGCGGTCCAGGATCGCGTCCATCATCTGATTCTCGCCGCGCAGCGTGAATTCCAGGTTCTGGAGCAGATGCCCGACGTTCGGGCACTGGGCGGCGTAGCCCGCGCGCGTGACCGTGTAGACCGTCGCGCCGCCGAAGTTCGGCCCGAAGACCGCGTCGCCGCCGTTCAGGTAGCGCAGATCGAAGCGCATGTTCATCGGATGCGGCTCCCACGCCAGGAAGACGATCGGCTGCTTCGCCTGAAACGCGCGGGCGACCTGGGACAGCATTCCCTGTTCGGAGGACTCGACCAGGTTGAAATTTCCGAGTCCGAACAGATTCTGCTTCAGCATCTTCAGGATGGTGCGGTTGCCGTCGTTGCCGGGTTCGATCCCGTAGATGACGTGATGCAGCTGCGCACCGAAGCGCTCGATGTCGGCGAAGCTGCGCAGGCCCGCCGCGTAGGTGTAGGCCGGCACCGCGAGCGTATATTTGGCCCCGGTGAGGTTCGGCCGCAGGACCACGACCGATCCGTCGGCGACGTATTGATGCCGGTCGGCTTCCTGTGTCGGCATCCAGTTGCCGAGGAACACGTCGAGGTCCTTGTTGCGCAAGGAGGCGAACGTGACCGGCACCGACAGCACCGTGATGGTCGGCGTGTAGCCGAGGCGGGACAACAGCTCGCTCGCGATCGCGGTCGTCGAGGTGACGTCGGTCCAACCGACGTCCGAGAAGCGCACCGTGCGGCAGGATGGCGGATCGACGACGGCGTGTGCCGCGCCGGCCAGTACCAAGGAAAATAGCGTTGCGAGCGTGGCACCGAACCGCGCCAGGCGGCCTCGGCGGGGCTTGACCGGGTAGGCTCGGGAGCGGCATGATGACGCTTTGATGAGCCCGTTTGAATAAGCGTTTAACGAGATCTGGTCTGCGCTCACTCAAGATTTCCTAATTAGTTGATAAGGCTAATAGAATTTTGTGACGGCCGATCTTAGGCGTAAATCCGCCGGGCGTCCATAGGGGGCCGCGTCGTTGCCCATGAGGATGGATAAATTGAATACTCACTCAACGCCCCGCGCCGATAAGTCCCGCGAACCGGTTGAGGACATGCGTCGGCGCCAGCTGATCGAGGTCACGATCGACAGCCTAGCGGAAGTCGGCTTTACCGGCACCACTCTTGCGCAGATCGCCGCGCGCGCGAATGTCTCGCCGGGACTGGTCGCGCACTATTTCGGCGACAAGGATGGTTTGCTGGTCGCCGCGTTCCGCTCGCTCGCGCGCCGCGTCGGCGACTTGGTGCGCGCGCGCCTGCGCCTCGCGCACACGCCGCGCGGCCGCATTCAGGCGGTGATCGACGCGAATCTCGCGCCGCAGGAGTTCGACCGCCGGACCGGAACGGCCTGGCTCGCGTTCTGGGGTCAGGCCCTGCAGATCGAGGGTCTGTACCGGGTCCAATCCGTGTATCAGCGGCGCACGCTGTCGACGCTGCGTCTGTCGCTCGCGAAATTGGTGCCCGCCGCGCAGGCGCACAGCATCGCCTCGATGATCGCGGCGATGATCGACGGCGTCTGGCTGCGCGCGGCCCTGTCCGAGTGGCGGGAGGCCGATAGCGAGGGGGCTCGCGCGCTGCTCACCGCCTTCGTCGACGGTCGCCTGCGCGAACACACGGTCGCGGTGGAATCCGCGCCCCGCACCGCCGCGCCCGGCGCCCCGGCCGCCGCGCCCGCGGCGGGCGAGCGCTTCGCGTCGGTCAATCCGGCGACCGGCGCGGTGCTCGGGTATCTGACCGTTGCCGGCGTGGATGAAATCGAGGCGGCCGTGGCCGCCGCGGGCCGCGGCCAGGCCGAGTGGGCCTCCTGGCCG
>JBBISV010000069.1:0-2084 GCA_037441085.1 Gammaproteobacteria bacterium
CACGGGCCACCGCCCGCCGTTGCGCCGGCGCCCGCCGCCGCGCCCATTGCGTCCTTCGGACTGTACGCGCTCGAGCATCCGGCGCCGCCGAAAGCCGCCGCTCTGGTCGGGATCAAAGTCGTCGCGGTCGCCGACCACGACGACGGCTCACAAACGGTGAAGCTCGCGGGCGGCCAGGTGTGGCAACTAGTCGAGGCCGACCCCTTGCTCGCGGCGGGTGACGCCGTGACGATCCGCCGCGCGGCACTGGGCTCCTTTTTGATGAGCACGCCGACCGGGCGTACCCACCGCGTGCGACGGCTGCGCTGATCCGCCTGCGCCGACGCGCTCGTCGACGCCGAGGTAAAAAAAAGCCGGCGGGCACCACGCCCGCCGGCTCCAAGGCTACCGTCCTCGTCCCGTTTTAGAACTTCGCGGTCACGCTCGCATAGTAGTAGCGGCCCAGGGCATCGTAGGTGCCCGGGTACGTATTACCGTTACACGAACTGCCGTTCCCCGTGATCGTCGGACAAACGGAGGAATAACCGCCGCCGGCGCCCGGCATGATCGGGGGATCCTTGTCCAACAGGTTGTTGATGCCGATTTGCATCCCGAGCTGCTTGTACAGGCTGAACGATCCGGACAGATCGAAGTAGTTGTACGACCCGACATGCGAGGTCAGCGGCAAGGCCTTGCCGTGCAGCTGCGGGTTCGAGCTCGTCTGTTCCGCATCGGCCGCTCCCAGGAAGCGCCACCGCAGCGTGACATCCATGCCATCCCACGGCGTCGCCCACGTCGTGTTCAACACATGACGCCACTTCGGATTCGGCGCGCCGCATACCACGCCGAAATACCCGGCGCAGTCGTAGGCGGGTCCGCCCGTCAGCGGCTGGGTGCCGAGGTTGCTGAGCTTGGTGCCCTGCAGGTTGAAGCTCAGCCCACCGAACCCGGCCGGCAAGGACGTGTGGTAGTCCATCTTGACGTCGACGCCGCGGGTCGTCAGCGAGCCGAAGTTCACGTTGGTGTCCGTCACGAAGCCTTGCGGTGTGCGCCACAACGAACCGGTCGCATCGCGGTGAATCGCGTTGCAATACGCCGCGTCGCCGGTCGCGAGACAATTCGCGAGAATGGTGTCGGCGCCGATGCCGCCGATGGTGTCGGCGATCTTGATGTTGAAATAATCGAGCGACAACATGAAATTCGGCACCACACGCGGGGTGAGCACGATGCCCACCGAATAGGTGTCGGACTTCTCCGGCGTCAGGTGCGGGTTGCCGCCGAGCAGGCCGTTGTACTGGCTCGCCGCGTTCGGCCCGATTAGGCCCCATGTTCCCGGATTGTTCCCTGTCGGCGCGATCACGCCCGTACGGACACACTGCGCGAGTGTGGCGCCATTCGATAGAGTTTGCTGCGCCAATGGTGCGAGCGGGTTTGTAACAGGGCCCGAGCACGGATCGGTCGAGCCGTCGAGCGCGACCGACTGCGGGTTGAACAGTTCGAGGATGTTGGGCGCGCGCACCGCACGCTGATAGCTGCCGCGGAAACGCACGTCGCTGACCGGTTCCCAGGTGACGCCGAACTTGTAGGTGTTGGTCTTGAAGCCCAGGTTGTAATTGGAGTACCGGTAGCCGACATCCGCCGCCAGCGACTGCGCGCCGGTCACGTGATTCAGGATCGGGACGCCGAGTTCGCTGAACAGTTCGCTGACATGATAGCCGCCGGCCACCGGGGTCGTCGGGCCGCCGGAGCCCGCGGCATTGCCGAGTTGGCTCTCGAGGTCCGGCGAGAACGCCGCCGATTCGGAGCGATATTCGGCGCCCAGATTGAGTTTCACGCCTTCGTCGGCCGCCGGCAGCTTGATGCCCATCTTGCCGAGGTCGCCGGTCACGGACCCGGAAACCACGCGCTCGGTCGTCGTCGCCTGAACCAACAGCGGGATCGACAGGTATTGGGTTGCCGCCGGCGTCACGCCGCCCGGCACCCAGATGTTCCACGGTACGCACTTCTTGTCGGTCGCATTGATGACCGATGCGCAGGTCGGCACGCCGCCCGGACCCGGAACCACCGTCAGCGCGTTCTGGATGTTCGCGTTGCTCAGATAATTC
>JBBISV010000069.1:2094-15084 GCA_037441085.1 Gammaproteobacteria bacterium
GTTGGCATTGGCGCCGTCAACGCTGCTTTGTTGCCCATACACGTCGTAGGAGAACACATCGTTGATCTTGCCGCGCAGGCCGACGAGCTCGCGGAAATTGTTGGAGTCGAACGCCGCGATGCGCGGTCCACCCTCGACGTTGCGGCGGCCGATGTACATGTTGATTCCCGGAACCGCGGTTCCGCCGATCAACTGGGTCGGATTGCCCTGCGCGGCCAGATTGGCCGGCGAACAAATCGTCGTCTGTTCCTGCGCCGTCAACAGCGGGTCGTTGCAGGGAATGAAAGAATTCAAGAAGAAGTCACCGCTCGGCGCGATCTGCGCCTGCGTGGTATTGCGCGAGAACATCGCCTCGCCGTAGGCGGTCACGTGGTCGTTGATGTCGTAGTGGATGAACGAACCGCCGGTCGTGCGTTCATTGGGCGTCTGATAGAAGTTCAGCGGCCCATAGTTGAACAAGTCCGTCCCGAAATTGAACGGCCGGAACTGGCCGGTGGTCTTGTCGACGGTGTTCGTAAAAAGCGCCGCTCCACCCGCCGCCGGCGTGGCATAAGCTTGGAAATAACCGGTCGCCGCGGTGCCCGAGCCCGCGCAGTGCAGGCCGCCGGCGGAGGTCGAACCGAGCGTACAGGCGGAGTAGTCGTACTTGCTTTGGAGGACCGCCGCCTTGCGGTCATAGGTCAGGTAGAAGGTCGCATTGCCGCGGTCTTCGTCGAAATTGGAACCGATGACCACCGAGACGTTCTTGCCGAATCCGGTGTCGACCGTGTGATCGGGCAATTGATCGCCCGCCTTTTGAACGATGCTCGCGACCGAGTTTCCGTTCGAATGCTGGTAGAAATCATAGGCGGTGTTGACCTGGACGCCTTGGAAACTCGTGTTCAACACGAAGTCGACGACGCCCGCGACCGCGTCCGCGCCGTAGACCGCCGAGGCGCCGCCGGTCAGGATGTCGACCCGCTTGATCAAAGCCGCGGGGATCTGGTTGATGTCCGAATAATTGCGGCCGTCGCCGAAGCCGGGGCCAAGCCTGCGGCCGTTGACGAGCACCAGGGTGCGCTGCGGGCCCAGGCCGCGCAGGTTCACCGTCGCCGTACCATCGGAGCCGTTGGACACCGTCGAGTTCTGGCCGGCGAACACCATCGGCAGGTTGTTGAGGATGTCCTCAGTCCGCGTCAGGTTCGTCATCTTGATGTCGGTCGCCGAGATCGACGTGATCGGACTGATGGCCGTCAGGTTGGGCGATACGATGCGCGAACCGGTCACGACCACCGTCTGCAAAGCCGCCGCATCCGATTGATTGGTCGGCGTCGGCGCCGTCTGAGACATCGCCACCGGAATGGCCGCCGTTGCCGCCGCCGTGGCAAGCACAGAGCGCACTGCGAATTGCAGTTTGCGATTTTTCCCCATTTTCTGCTCCCGTAGTCTTTAGTTGAGCCGATATATACAGTCCGCGAGACCTGGCCTCGCTCTCATGTGGGGCGATTACACCACCGAAAACCGTTGTTGCCAAGCCGCGACGGGATTTGGGCTGAGCCGGCCCGGGTCGAAATCCGGGTTCGAGACGGTCCGGCGGAATAAACGGGCTATGATTTCGCCGGGACGCGCGGCGCCGGATCCCCATTTACGCTGTCGCCGCCCCGCTCTGGGAAACCCCGCGATTTGGGGTCAATTCGTCGTATTGGCCCGGAGGGGCACAAGACAATCCTAATGTATGCGGCGGGCCGGCCGGCGGCGGAAACTACGTATTGACATGCTCCGGCCGCCGGGGCGCCGGTTGCGGATTTCTGGCCTGGATGCGCCGTCGGCACCACCGGTGGTTTTAATGCGACAGGCGCGTCGGCCGCGCCCCGCGCCGAGGCATCGTCGCAAATCCTAACGCCGTGGACCCGGAAAGAATGCGTTGGTGCGGCGGATATAGTCGGCATACGCGGGCCGGCGCTCGCCGATGTCCTTCTCCAGTAAGGTCACGCCGGAAACCCGCATCAGCAAGACCGACATCAACAGCGGCCCCGGCAGGCTCCACCACGCCCCGCCGCCGAGCGCGATCGCGTAAAGACCCCACCAGACGCAAAAATCGCCGAAATAGTTTGGATGGCGGGTATGACGCCAAAAGCCCCGATCCATCACCCGGCCGGCATTGGCCGGGTCCGCCTTGAAGCGCGCCAACTGCCAATCGCCACCCGCTTCGAACGCGAAACCCACGCACCACAAACCCAGCCCCACGGCATCCCAGGCGCCGAGCGGCGCGGTGGACGGGATCGCGCCCGCGAGCGGCAGCGAGATCACCATGGCGAGCGCGGCCTGCAGCAGAAACACGAGATACAGGCTCTTGAACGCGAAATACGGCTGATTGCGCGCGCGGATCGCCTGGTAGCGCCGATCCTCGGGATGCCCGCGATGACGCCACGTGATGTACGAGGACAGCCGCAGACCCCAAACGACGGTGAGGGCGAGGACCAGCACGGCGCGCGGCGCGAGCGCGGCGGCGTCGCGCGCGTAGGAGACGGCCGCCGCGATGAACAGCAGCGACCAGAGACTGTCGACGATCGACACGTCGCGGAGCGGAATGCTGAGCATCCACGCGCCGACCGCGAGCGCGGCAAGCAGCGCGGCGCAGTGTCCGAGCGCGGGGCCATGGAACAAGTCGGCGGGATGCATCGGGGAAAAAGTCTACGCGCAGCGCGCGGCGCGCGCGACAGTTCGGTTACAGTGCCGCCTGGGGTCGTGGCCTTAGTCTGCGAGAAAAAATCATGAAGAATCAATCATTCCTGCGCCGCTTGCGCCACGCCGCGCAGGGCATCGGCGCCGCCTTGGGCGCCGAGGCGAGCCTGCGCACGCAAGTGTCGATGGGCGTCGTCGCCGCCATCGTGCTGCTCGTGCTGCGCCCGCCGCTGGTCTGGGTCGCGCTGTGCGTGCTCGCTGCCGCGCTGGTGCTGGCGCTGGAGTTGGTGAATACGGCGCTCGAGCACCTGGCCGATCACCTGCATCCGGAACTCGATCCGGCGATCCGCACGGCGAAGGACTGCGCCGCCGGCGCCGTGTTGATCGCCTCGGTAACCGCGGCGGTGATCGGCGCACTCACCGTCGCGGTGAGTCTGAACCTGATCTAGCGCGGCGGCGCGGGCGAGGCTGCCGGATTTGCCGGGGCCGCCGTTGGCGCGGCGGGAGCGACCGGCGGAGGCGATGTCGCCGGCGCGGGCGGCGGGGCCGGCGCGGGCGGTGGCGGCGGAGCGAACTTCAACAAGAACAGCGCGTTCGGTTCGAGCGACAGCGACAGCACGTTCCCTTTCAAATGCGCCGTTTCCGGCGCCGGCAAGGCCGTCGCTTCGTTCATCTGCGCAACCTGGGTCGGGGTCGGATAGATCGGGCTGCCCATCGACTTGTAGATCGGCAGCACATTGCCGTACTCGTCGTCGACGCGCTCGATCGACACCGCCGCGTTCGGACCGAGACCCTTCAGCACGAGCCGCATGGTCTTGGTCTGCCCGTGCTTGCCCGGGTCGACGAGGTTCCAGACCGCGATGCTGAGCCCGCCGTCCCGGGTGCGCGTGACGAGCGCGTGCTTGGACGGATTCGCGAGACGCGCATGGCCCAGCTGGTGCAGCAGTCCATAATCATAATAGCTCGGCTTGTTGATGCCGCCGTAGGCGCGCAGTCCGTACATGCCGACGAACGGTTCCTTGCTCGGGCCGCTCTCCTCGAACACGTCGGAGAACGTCCAGTACGACATCATCTGCACTTTGCCGTCGCAGCCGCGGATCACGTTCGCGAGCGCGGGACCCACGTACGTGGTGTCGCGCGCACCGTCGGCGCCCATGACGTTCCACTCGGTCCAGTAGAGCGGCAGATCCGGCAGCGGCGAGGCCGCGATCTCGCGGCGCACCTTCGCCACCGCGAGACACACGCGCGCGTCGAAGGGGATGTCGCGTTTGGTGTGGAACAGGTTCTGCGGCGTGTCGTCCGCATAGCCATGCGTGGAGACGAAATCGACCGGCACGTTCTCCGCGTGGACGTGCTCCAGGAACTCAGGTATCCACGACGCCGCCGCGGTCGCCGGCCCCCCGACGCGCAGGCGCGGATCCACCGCCTTCAACGCGCGCGCGGTCTGGTCGTAGAACGAGAAATAGGTCTGCTGTTGCGGCACGCCGCCCCAGAAGTCCACGTTGGGTTCGTTCCAGACCTCGAAATACCACTTCGAGACTTCTTCGATCCCATAGCGCGTGATCAGGTGTTGCGCGAAGGCGCGGATCAAGCCGTCCCATTTCAGGTAGTCCTTCGGCGGCGACACGTTGGGCTTGTACCAGAACACGTGCAGATCGTCGGGATTGAACGCGAGTTCCTTCGGCATGAACGACAGTTCGACGAACGGCCGGACGCCGTTCCTCAGCAATCCGTCGTAGATGGTGTCGACCAGCGTGAAGTTGTAGACCGGATTGCCGTGGCTGTCCTCGCTGTAAACGCCGATCTCGTCGTCGAAGATGCCGTGGAACCGGACATAACCGAAATCCGCGACCTTCTTGACCGCCCGCACGTCGTCGAGGTAGTTCTCGCGCATCGCGAGTTCGGCATGCCCCGAGCCGAACATCGCCTCCCAGAAATGCGGGAACGGCGTGCCCGTCGCGGCGGCGTCGATGCGCACCGTCTCGATTCCGGCGGCGCGCGCGGCGAGCGGCGCCGCGACGACGAACAGGGCGACTATCAGCGGCTTGATGTGCATCGGGGTTCCAAAGGGGACTCAAGGCGGTGAATCGTGGTCCGCGAAGTACCGAGTCAGGAATGCCTGGCGCGCCGCGCCGCGATCGATGCTCGGCCGGGTATCGACGCCGATCGTCAGCCGGCGCAGACCGCCGCGAGCCGCGGTCGCCGCCGGCCAGTGCGGCAGACCGGGGCCGTTCGGATTACCGGTGAGGATGAACCCGGCGAAATAGCCTTCCATCGTCGCCGACACCGCCTCGTCGGCGGGGGTCCAGGCGAAGACGCGGTTGCTGTCGAGGTTGCCGAGCGCATATTCGATTTCGCCGCTGTGCACGGCGCCGGTGTCGGGCATTTCCCCGGGCGCGGGGTGACGCTTCGCCGGCCGCGCCTTGTCGAAGTAATAGAAGTACACCGGCGCCCGGCTGGTGCGGCGCTGCAGGTCCATCCAGCGCCAGGTCGAATGCGCGATGAACAGGTCCCCGGCGAGATCGCCGGCCGACTTGCGCACCTCATCCGGCGTGCGCCCAGGATAGAGGGCGGCCGCGCGCAGCGCGTCGCGGGCGCCGAAGTGGCGCTCGAGGGCCGCGCGGTAATTCTGCGGCGTCGGCGCCGCCTGGCCGAGCAGGGAACCGAATGATCCCTCCGCCGAGTTCGAGCCGACCAGCAAGGGCACCTGGGCCTCGGCGCCGCGCGCGTAGGTCGCCGCCGGCGCTTCGGTGAGGAAGTAGCCGTCGATATCCGGATAGGTCTCGAACTTCGACGCGGCGCCGGGATCGGTGGCGCGCAGCAGCACCGCCGCCGGCAGCGCGCGCAGCGCCGCGAGCGTGGGGGCGCCGACCGCGGCGGCGAACGCCGTCCCGGCGGTGAGCGCGGCCTTGAGCGGCTTCGGTCCGAGCGGCGCGATCATCGCGCCGCTTTCGCCGATCGCGCCCTCAAAAAGGCGTCGCGACAAGGGCGACACTAGATGTGCGCTGACCGAGATCGATCCGGCCGATTCACCGCCGATCGTCACGCGCGCCGGGTCGCCGCCGAAACGGTCGATGTTCGCGCGCACCCATTCGAGCGCCGCGACTTGATCGAGGAGTCCGTAATTCCCCGCCGCGTGCCGCGGGGACTCGGCGACCAGCGCCGGCAGTGCGAAAAAGCCGAACACGCCAAGACGATAATTGACGGTCACCGTGACGATGCCGCGCGCCGCGAGGCTCGCCCCGTCGTAGCGCAGCTCGGAACCGTCGCCGCCTTCGAAGCCGCCGCCGTAGAAGTACACCAGCACCGGCAGCTTCGCCGCTGCCGATCGCGCCGGCGTCCACACGTTCAGGAACAGGCAATCCTCCGACATGCCGTCGGAGCGGAACTCCATGTCGCCGAACAAGGGCAGCTGCATGCAACGAGCCCCGAAGCGGCGGGCGTTACGCGCGCCGGCCCAGGGCGTGACCGGACGCGGCGGCCGCCAGCGCAGCGCGCCGACCGGGGCCGCCGCGTAGGGTATGGCGCGGAACTCGCGCAAGGCGACGCCGTCGATGCGCACGCTGCGGCCGACGAGGGTGCCGGTGGCGACTCGAACGCGCGGGGGGCGCGGAACGCCCGCGCCGGCCGACTGCAACCACAAGGTCGCCACGACCAACCCGAGCGTCAGCACGGTTTTCGAGACGGACATGTTCATATTCCCATCTTAGGTAAATTCATCGCGAAACGGAAAGTGCGGTGCCGCATGAGCCCGGTTTCACCCCCCTGCATTATTCCTCGTTTGTCGCCCGCCTCCGCCAAGCCTATCGTCAAACGGTCGATCCTTTCCAATTCGTTCGGAGTCTCGTGAAATGTCCAGGAACCTGATCAAGATCGGCGCGCTGTGCCTCGTCGCCGCCGCCACAACCGCCGCCGCGGCCGCCGGCACGTCGCCGGCACCGCAGGCCGCCGCCCTGACCCAGGCGCCCATCATCATGCGCCTCAGCAACGATGAGTTCCGGATCGCCTTCGGCATTCATGCCGCGCAATGCGCCGGAAGAGCCTGTCGCGGCGTGATCCACTATCGCGTCGACTGGAGGACCGAGAGCGGACGGCGTCGTTCGGAACTCAAGCAGGTCGACTATGTGGTGTCGCCGCGCGCGAACCGCACGATCGCCGTCGACCGCGCGTATTTCGACACCGCCGAAGGCCGGCACACGACCGAGGTCGTCGCGGTGCACGTCGAACGGATCACCTGCACCGGGGCCTAGGCGAACCCCCGATGACAACCGGGCACCGACGGCGCGACCGCCGTCAGTGCCCGCCTTGGACGAACAGGCCGGCCGCGCGCAGTGCCTCGGCCAATTCCTCCTCGATCCGCAAGGCCTCGCGGCGCGCGATGTATTTCAAGTGCAGGGTCGGACCCGGCAACAGCTCCAGCCCGCGCTTCAGCACGCTGCCCGAGGCCCGTATACCCGCCTTGTGCTGGTCGAATCGCAAGGCCGGCGCATGGCCGGTCATGCCGACGTAGAAGCCGAATGGATCGGCGCGGCTGTCACGGTAGTCGAGCAGCACCAGATAGACGTGTGAGCGGCCCTTGGCGCGCGGTTGAAACGTCCCCGCGATGTCGTAAACCTCGCCCAGGCGGTCGACGTAGCGCATCGGCAGCCACTCGGGTATCGACGCCGCCGCGCGCGACCACAGCCGGGCCAGCGCGCGCTCGACGTTCAGCGAGATCTCGCCGCGCATCCACAGTTCGTGGATCGCGTGCGCGCCGAGCGCGCCGTCCGCGCGCGCCAGCGCGCGCTCGAAGGTGGCGGCCAGGTCGTTTGCGGCCAGCGCCGACAGGGGCCGGCGGGCGGGCGGCAGTTTCTCGTATGGCATCGCGGGACGCAGTGTCGCCAAACGCGGCGACCGGTTCAAGGCTCGCGGCACGCATCGTCGCGACGCCAGCGGATTACGCCGACGCAGGGGGCGAGGACACGGGCCACGCCGGCGCCGAAGCCGATGGTGCGAATCAACGCGAATGCGCCGATGCACGCCTCGGGGTAGGTCGCGCGCACCAGGCAGGCCGCGGCGAGCAGCGTACGGCCCCGCGTGACCACATCGTCGATCAACAGCACCGCCTCCGGCGCGCTGTCGGCACCGGCGTCGCCCAGCCCGAAGGAGGCGTAGTGCTCGAGCACGCTCGGCCGCGCACCGGCCGCGGCGGTCGCGGACTTGCGCACGGCCGAGCGGCGCACGATCAGCGGTCGGACCCCGGCGCCGAGACCGGCATCGGCCAGCGCCCCGGCGATCCGCGCCGCGGCCCACGGCGCGCGCGCGGCCCACGGCCGGCTCGGCGGAACAGGCACCAACAGCGCGCCTGCGCGGAACGGCGCCGCAAATTCCGGGTGGCGCGCCGCGAGCCGGCCGACGAGCGCCACCGCGCGCGCAATCAACGCCGCGTCGTTCGCCTTGATGGCGGCGCACAGCCGGCGTGAACGCCCCGAGGCCGGCCCGGCGCCCGTCGGCGAATAGACGAAGCAGGCGGCGAAGGGCAGCCTGCCGATCGGCGACGGCGGTCTCATGCCCGATGCGCGCCGACCGGGTTGCGCTTGCCGCTCAGCGTCCGAGATCATCGTCGCGCGTCCGTTCGGCCTGGCCGGCCGATGGCATGGCCGCGCTGCCGCGGCGCATTTCCAGCCAGGCCTCGCGCGCGCGGCGCCTGACTTCCTCCAAGGCGGGCGGCCCGACCGGCGAGCGGACCGGCTCCCGCGGCGCCTGGGCGTCGACCTGGGCCTGCATTTGCGCCTGCAATTTTTCTTCCGCTTGCGCCTGCCGCGCGGCGACGCGCGCCTGATGCTCGGCGCGGATGCGCTCGCCGACGACGCTGCGCTCCCCTCGCCGCTCGATCTCCCACACCGCGCGCGGCAGGACGGGCTCGGGCTCGCGGTCGATCCCCTGGGCCTCGAGACTGCGGTGATCGACGCGCAGCGGAATGTGGGCCGCGGCGAGAGCCTGGTTGGTCGCCGCGGCCCAGCGCTCGCGCAGCGCGATCACCTCGCGGAAAAACGGCTCCAGGCCGTGCGCGTGCCGCGCGGCGTCGGTGATTTCGAGGGTCGTCTTGGCACCGAATCCATCGATGCCGAGTTCACGGGTGGTCGCGAGCAGATGCGCATGATGGTTGCGCGGGTCCGTGCGCGGCGCGTGCAGCGCGACATCGACGGCGAAACCATAACGATCGGCCAGCTCGTGCGCAAAGCCCTGGGCGAGGCCCAGGCGCTGCGCGGCAGTCATCTCGGCCGGCAGGGCGACGAGGAATTCGCGCGCGACGCGCGCGTTTTTTCGTGCCTCGGAGGCCTCGGCGGCGTTCCACAGCATCGCCCGATCCTTCGCCCAGCCCATGTCGGAGTCGGCGAATTTCGCCGGCAGCACGATTTCCTTGTGGAGCACCCCCTCGCGCGCCGAGTGATCGTAGATCCGGCCGCTGCGCTCATCGCGGATGCGCTCGCCGGCCCGGTAGGCGACCGCGCTGACGGCACTGCTGCCGTTGGCGCGCCCGAACGTCTTCATGTACATGAAATAGACGGCCACCACGGTGCCTCAGGGCGGCCCCGGGCGCGCCGCGCCCATCGCCCCGAACAGCGGCGGGTCATACGAATAGCCGCCCGCCCAGGCGGCGAACCGCTCGTTCACCGCGACGAGTTCGATGCGCGCCGCGGCCCGGGCCGAGATCGGCATGAATCCGACGCCCGGTTCGCCGTGCAGTAACTCGTCATCCTGGGCCGACCCACAATGCGCACACAGATTGAGCCAGTAGGCGCCGTCGGCCGCGCGATTGTAGGCGTAGCGATACAGCGGCGAGAGCGCCTGAAGCCGGCGACGTACACCGAGCGGCAGGTACTCGACGTAGAAGATCCACGCACCGGCGGCCGCGGCCTGCCACACGCCGGCGGCACGCGCCGCACCCGGCGCCGGCGCGTCGTCGATCCAGGTTTCATGCGCCGACGGGAGCGCGATCCCGACCGCCGGCGTATCGCGGCCGCAGTGCCAGCAAGGGACCAGCACGCGCGCCCCGAGATAGGCGGGCGCGCGCACGTTGATCGCGGCGGTCAGCGGCGGTTCTTGCATGGGCCGCCGTCCAAGCGCACCTCGCACCAGGCCGGAGTCGAGGCGAGTTTCAAATAGCCGCGCAGGTCGGCAAGCCGCTCGATCTCCGACGCCAACACCGCGGTTTCGACGACGTTCTGTTCGCTGACGTTCGTCGAACGGCGCGCGTCGCGCGTACCGAGCAGGCCCGCATGATCGCGGGTCTTCGCGGTCTGGCGCCGACTCACCTCCCGCTCGCCGATCAATTTCGACGCGAACTGCGACGTGCCGCCGTTCTCGCTGCCGGCACAGCGCAGGATCAGGGTGTTCGCGCAATTTTCGACGATGGTCTGCGCGCTTCCGGCTCCGTAGGTCGATGAGACCTGCGCGATCGATTGGAATCCCAGGACGCAGCGGCCGCCGAATTTGCGCAGTCTTGCGAGCGCATCCTTGAGGCCCTCGATCGCGCCCAGGGCATCGAGTTCGTCGACGATGAACCAGAGGCGCTGATCGCGCCCTTCGGGCGCCTCCATGACCTCGAAGATCGCGAGCCGCAGCCACGCGGCGATCACGGCGCGCAACGCGGCGATCTGGCCGGCCTTGTAGGGGATGAACAGCGCGCCGCGGGCATCGGGATCCGCGACCCAGCGGCGGATCGAGAACGGCCGGGCGCGTTGCGCGTGAAGATACTCGAACGCCGCGATCGCCGACCCGGTCACCGAGCGGATGGAGCCGAACATGCGCGCGTTATCCGGCTCCAGGAAAACGCGCGCCGGGGTGTCGGCGACGATCGGTCTCAGTTCCTCACTGGTCGCTATCGTCAATAAACGCCACAACTCCTCGGTGCCGCCGCGGCCCCGCGCGAGGCAGGCGCGCGCGACGGCGCTCAGAAAGGTTCGCGCATAGCCGCGCCACTCCTCGCCCCCCGCGTCCTGAGAGGTCGGAATCAGACCGCTCGCGAGCTGATCGACGTCGTAAGGATTGCGGATCTCGGCGCGCCAGTCCCAACGGACCGAGTCCGGTTCGAACGGATTGAGGATCAGGTCGCCACGCCGCGGCCGGTGAAATCGTGCGGCATACCCCCCGTCCGGGTCGGCGATCACCGCGCGGTCGCCCCGCCCGAGCGCACCGGCCAGCAACTCCCGGATCGCCGTCGACTTCCCCGTGCCGGTCGTGCCGATGATCTTGAAGTGCTTTACCTCGTCTAGCGGCGCGACGCCGATTCCGGCGAGCGTGACCCCGCCGGTGTGACGCTCGCGCCGCGCGGCGGCGGCTCGGCGCGCGCGGCGCCAGCCAATGATCACCGCACCGCGACGATACCGGTCGTGCGGCCGCGGCGAGGCGCCGAGTCGCCGCGCACAGAGGGCGAGGAGCGGCAGCGCGGCGATCGCCACCGGCGCCCAGTGCCGTGGCGCCTGCAGAGCCCAATGCGTCCAGGGCGGCACGTCAATATCCCTTGACGACCGCATAATCGGCGCCGCCGCCGTACGCCGGCGCATGCCGCTCGATGCGCACGCACAGGCGCCGCGACGCGCCGCAGCGACTCCATTGGATGCGTGCGCCGCGTGATTCAATTTCCGCGAGATTGCGGGTCAGCGCGGCGCGCTCGGCTCTCAGCGCGGCGATCTGCCGCTGCGACGGCAGCAGCCACCAGACCGCGGCCGCGGGAACACAGCACACCGCGGCCGACAGGCTGAATGCGCCGATCGCGAGGCGTAGGCTCCCGGCGAGCCGCACCCGGCGCAGCGCCGCGACCGCGCCGTCGACCTCGGCCGTCAACTCCCGCAACTCCTCGATCAGCGTGCGCCGGATCTCATCGCGGACGACGGCGTCCAAATCCTGCGTATGCGTCCGCAGCCGCTCGATGCATTCGAGCAGCAGCCCGCAGCGCATGGTTTCCCCGTCGATCGCGGCGCCGGATTCAGCCATGGTCGAAGTCCTGAGCCGCCGCCCGCCGCGTGGGTTGCGCCGCGGGCGACGGCGCCAGACTCACGCGCCGCCAGGTTGCGTCGGAGGCGTGCTTCAAGTAACCGGTGAGATCGGGCAATTGTTCGATCTGGGACGGCAGCAGCGCGGGCTCGACGCTGAAATGCTCGCTGCGCGTCGTAGAGCCCAGAAATTCCGTCGCGCGCCGGCTGTGCGACCGCGTCGTGCGGCGCACCTCGCGATCGCCGATGAGCTGCGACGCGAATCGGGCCGTGCCGCCGCCTTCGCTCGCCGAACACCGCAGGATCAGCGTGTTGCCGCAATTTTCGACGATGGTGTGTGCGTCTCCCTGCCCATAAGTGCTCGAGACCTGGGCGAGCGACTGAAAGCCGAGCACGCAGCGCGCATCGAATTTTCGCAGGCGCGCGAGCGCGTCCTTGAGACCGTCGATCTGACCGAGCGCGTCGAGCTCGTCGACGACGAACCACAACGGACGGCGTGGCGTCCGCGGCCGGACTTCATCGACATTCATCGCCTCGAAAATCCCGAGACGCATCCAAGCCGAGATCGTCGAACGCAGCGCGGCGATCTGACCCGCCTTGTACGGAATGAACAAAACTCCGCGGTCGCTCCCGGCGATCCAGCGGCGCACCGACAAGGGCGGAGCCGACTGCGCGGCGACGTGCTGCAAGGCGCCGACGGCCGCGCCGCTGACCGAGCGGATCGAGTCGAACATCCGCGCGTTGTGCTCGTCGAGAAACGGTTGGGCGGGGGTGCCGTGCACGAGAACCCGCAATTCCTCGGCGTCCGCAACGACCAGCAGCCGGTACAGTTCGCCGATGTCGCGGACCCCCGCGTCCCGCGCCTGCGTCGTGACCGCCGCGAAGAAGGTTCGCGCATACTCGCGCCAGCTGCGATCCGGGCCCGCGTGATCGGGAATCAGCGAACGCGCGAGTTGGTCGACGTCGTAGGCCGTCGTCACCTCCGCGAACAGGTCCCACCGCCGCGAACGGGGATCGAACGGATTGAGGATCACGTCGCCGCGATCGCGGTCGTAGAAGCGCTCGAGGTAGCCGCCGTCGGGGTCGGCGATCACCGCCCGGTCGCCGCGCGCCAGCGCACCCTCGAGCAACTCGCGGATCGCGGTGCTCTTTCCGGTGCCGGTGGTGCCGATGAGCTTGAAGTGCTTGGCCTCGTCCGTCGCCGGCACGTCGATGCCGGCAAGGCGCACCGCGGCACCGCGCCCGGCGCCGTGTGCGGCCGACGCGCCCTGCCTGCGCTCCGCGGCGCCTTCATCGATCAGCGTGCCGCGCCGATGCACGCCGCCCGCGGTTTCGGCCGCGGCGACCG
>JBBISV010000070.1:0-15074 GCA_037441085.1 Gammaproteobacteria bacterium
AGGCGAGGTACAACGCTAAGTTGCGATTCGAAGGTACTCCCTGCGGGTGGTTCGGCCCGTAACTTGGAGAACCAGCGAACTGCGCAGCCGCGACAAAGATCGCTCCGGTCAACGAATCATTTCGCTGTTGGCGGTCCCTGGTGGCGTCAGTGGTTTGACGATCGATGCCGTGGTTCAATGGAGTCTACCGCGGCGGGATACTTCAGCGGCTTCGGGATGGCGTTTGACGGAATCCTGGGCTGCCGCGTGGAGCGGTCGCCATCAGCGTGTGGCGCATGTTGGGCGCGCGCAGCAGACAGGGTTGCGCGCGCCTCGCGAGGCCGGCATCCGCGCGGCGCAGTTCACGGCGGGGCGTTAGGTTTTCCCTGTGCTATTTCAGCGATGGGGGCATCCGGGCCAACAACACGGTCGGCGCATGCCTTTTCTCATCTTATCCAGGCCGACTTCTATGCGGCGCTTCCTCGTCTCGTCTTTCTTGGCGGATGTAACCCAGCATATCCACTCATTACGCGCGAGCGGCGTGATGTCCGCCCACACACCCGTGATCACGGCGTCAGACTCGATCGCCCTTCGAAAATCCACCGGCATCCTGTGCACGGTGCCGGAAGAGATGGTTGGTCGAGTCATGGCTTCGAAGAGTCTACAGATCATTATCCCTTCGGCAAATCCGGGCCGACATCGTGTCGGAGAAGGCAATTTCGCCCGGGCAGCTTGACCGCCCACGGGTGGACGGGTCTACACTCCACGCGTTGCGAGCCCACGGGGTGCGGCGCCGGCGCATGAAGTATCTACCGCTCATCTGGTCCGGCATCCGGCGAAAGCCCGGACGGGCCATTTTGATTTTCCTGCAGGCCTGCGTCGCGTTCGCGCTGTTCGGCATGCTGCAAGGACTCAAGACCGGAGCGCAGCAGGCGGTCGACCATGCTCGCGCGGATCTCCTGCTCGTTCACGCCCGAGCGAGCTTCTTCGGTTCGTCTCTCCCGCTCGGCATGGTCGATCAGATCCAAGCCCTGCCCGGTGTCAAGTTCGTCGATCCGGTGGACCTGTTCGGCAGTTTCTACCAGAACCCCGCGCAAAAGATCGGTATCGTCGCGGTCCTTCCCGAACCGGGTTGGCTCGCCGCGTTCACGTTCCACGTCCCGCCGACGTACGCCGACGCGTTCCACGCGACCCGAACCGGCGCCCTCGTGCGCGCACGTCTCGCGCGTCGCTACGGTTGGAAGATCGGCGACAGAATCCCGCTGCAAACCAACGTGGCGCAGCGGAACGGCTCGAAGAATTGGGCGTTCGACGTCGTCGGAACCTATACCGACAGCGACGTCGGCGGGGGGCTCGACACGATCCTCATCAACTACGGGTATTTCGACGAGGCGCGCGCCAGCGGGCGAGGCACGGTCCAACACTTCAATGTTGCGGTCACCGCTCCTCGGCGGGCGGGCGCCGTCGCGGACGAGATCGACAAGCGGTTTGCGAATTCACCCAACGAGACCGAGACCCAGTCCCTGCGCGAGATGGCGCAACAGCAGGTTCAATCGATCGGGGACCTCGATTTCCTGGTCCGCGCTATCGTCGGCGCCGCGCTGGTCGCGCTGTTGTTCTCGACGACGACGATGATGCTGCAGGCGACGCGCGAGCGCACCGCTGAGTTTGCGGTTCTCAAGACCGTCGGGTTCGCCGACCGGAGCGTCTTTCTGATCATCCTGTCGGAGGCGGTGCTGGTCTTCTGCGCGGCCGCCTGTGCGGGCCTCGCGCTCGCGACCGCGGTGTTTCCGTTCGCCAGCCGCTTCGTGCATGGCATCACGATGCCCGGGGTCACTCTGGCCGCAGGCCTTGCGATAGCTGTGATCGCCGCGGCTGTGAGCGCCATGCTTCCGGCAATCCGGGTCTCGCGAATGAGCATCGCAACGGCGCTGTCGGCCCGCTAGGCGTGATGCGATTCGTCCGTGAATGTCTCGCACTGGTCGCGATGGGGCTGTCGGGGCTTCCGCAGCGGATCGGCGCGACGGTGACGATCGTCATCGGCGTCGCCTGCGCGGTCGGCGTCCTGGTGGCCATGCTCGCGATGGGTACCGGCGCGCGCCGGCAGTAACTCAGCGGCGTCCGCGCCGACCGGGTTATCGTCACGAGCCAGGGTGCGCACGGCCTCGACGGCAGCATCCCGCGGGACGAAGCCAAGGCCGCCGAGGTTCTGCCTTTCATTCGCAAGAACCGCGACGGCAAGCCGATCGTGATGCTGGAGACGATGATCCCGATGCAAGGCCGGCGCCGGGGGACCGGAAGGCAGATCTTCATTCCGTTGCTCGGCGTCGGCGAAGCGATCGCCGAGGTGGAGCCCGGCATGCGGGTCACGGGCGGGCGCATGTTCCGGCGCGGACTTGACGAGATCGTCGCGAGCGCGCCCTGCAAGCGCGAATTCACCGGCTTCGACGTTGGCGACCACCGCTCAATTCGCGGCCGCGCCTGGACGGTCGTGGGAACCTTGGATGCCGGCGTGTCCGGGCAGTGCGCGGTCTATGCCGACGTCGGCAGCGTGATGTCGGCGTTCGAGCGCAACACCTATTCGCGGGTCGTCGCGCGACTGAAATCTCCCGCCGCGTTCCCGGCATTCAGCGCCGCGGTCCGCGCCGATCCGTCGCTGCACCTCGAGGCGCACCGCGAACAGGATTACGTCGAGGAGTCCTTTGCGCCCCTCAACGGACTCCTGGATTTCGTGAGTTACTTCGTCGGCGCGATCATGGCGATCGGCGGGATCCTCGGATCGGCGAACTCGCTGTATTCGATCGTCGATGCGCGCAGGCGCGAGCTGGCGACGCTGCGTGCGATCGGCTTCGGTCCGGCGCCGGTCGTCGTCGCCACCGTGTGTGAGTCGATGATCCTGGCAATCCCCGGAGCCATCCTCGGCTGCGGGCTCGCCTGGGCCTTGTTCCACGATATGTCGGTCAGTCCCTTCGGCTACAGTTTTCGACTCGAGGTGACTCCATCGCTCGCAATGATTGGCGCGACCTGGGCGCTCGCGATGGGGCTTGCCGGCGGATTGGTCCCCGCATGGCGCGCGGCGCGCGTGTCGATCACGACGGCCATGCGGGCGGCGTGACGCGGTGCCGGCTCGCAACCGGCGGGATCCCGCTGTATGCTCGGCGGACGAACAACGCACCGTGGTCGTCAGGACCCAAGTTTCCCCGATACCGGCTTGAGATATGCGCGGCCCATTCGAGATCATCAATTCCCTCGGTCTGTCACCGGTCACGGGGATCCATCCAGGTGGGCGCCAGCAGCGGCCAGGAAGTGCCGTATTTCCTCGCCAATGGAGTGCGTCGGGCGACGTTGATTGAACCTCTCGAGGGGCCATTCGAGGCGCTGAAGGCGCAGTGTGCGCATCTCAACGACTATGTGCTGGTGCAGGCGCTGTGCGGAAGCCGGGACGGCGAAACCGTCGACTTTCATGTGGCATCCAACAATGGCGAGAGCAGCAGCATGCTCAAGCCGGCGAATCACCTCGCGGACTATCCGTGGGTGTCGTTTCCACGGGTGGTCCCACTGAAGACGGTCACCCTCGACAGCATATTCGCGCTGGTGAGGGCGCAGCGTCCCGAAATCGCCGCGGCCATCAATATGCTGTACATGGACGTGCAAGGAGCGGAACTGCGGGTCCTGACGGGCGCGAGCGCGGTGCTCGACTCCGTGTCCTACATATATACCGAGACCGGCGTGGGCGGCGGATACGAGGGTGACGTGGAATTGATCGACCTGATCAATTTCTTGCGGCCGCATAACTTCAAGGCGTATGAACTCGAGTCGAACAACGCCGGTTGGGGGAATGCGATGCTGATCAGAAGGAGCGATCGGTAACCGCGGCGCAGTGGCATGCCGGGGCATGACGGGGCGCCCCGGGCTCCGGCCACATGGAACGCCGGCCGCGCCGATCCGCGACGGTCTCTTTGAACGGCGCGCGAGGTTGCCTATTCCCCGGGCGGCGGTGGATACTGCGGACATGAGACCGCCCTCCGCCGGCGCCCTAACGTTAGGCCTCGTGCCATTCGTCGGAATCTGCTTCACGGTCTCGATCTGGGATCGGATCCAGCCGGCCGTTTTCGGCATCCCGTTCAATCTCGCCTGGCTCATCGCGTGGATGCCGCTGTGCACGCTGTGCCTGGGGGCCGTGTACCGCATCGAGGCGGCCCGCGGACGCGGGGAGAGCGGGAACAGGTGACTCCGGTCGCGACGTCCTTGTCCTTCATCGCGGCGATCGTCGCCCTGGGGACCGCGATCGGTTTCCTTGCCGGCCGGCGACAGGAAATGAGCCTGGAGCAATGGGCCGTCGGCGGCCGCCGGTTCGGTGCCGCCCTCATGTACCTGTTGATGGCCGGCGAGATGTACACGACCTTCGCCTTTCTCGGTGCGAGCGGCTGGGCGTATTCCCGGGGAGGCCCGAGCCTTTATATCCTGGCCTACATTGCCCTGGGCTGCGTGGTGACATTCTTCATCATGCCGGGAGTCTGGGAACTTGCCCGGCGGCACGGCATGCAGACGCAGCCCGACTTCTTCGCGGCCCGCTACGGTAACCGGTATCTGAGCGGCCTGGTCGGCGTCATCGGCATCGCCGCGATCGTCCCGTATCTTCAGCTTCAGATCGAGGGACTCGGGATCATCGTCCACATCGCGAGCTTCGGCGCCATCGGCCGGGCCCCGGCGATGATGGTCTCGGTCGGATTGTTGATCGCATTCGTGTGGGCGAGCGGGATTCGCGCGGTTGCGTGGATCAGCGTGCTGAAGGATGTCTTGATGGTCGGCGCGGCGCTCGCCGTCGGCATCGTCATACCGCAAGTCTACTTCGGCGGGATCGGTCGCATGTTCGCCGAACTGGCGCGAGTCGCGCCGGCGCATCTGACGATGCCCGGCGCCACGCGGGACCTTGGCCATGGCTGGTACGTCTCCACGGTCCTCCTGACGTCCCTCGGCTATTGCATGTGGCCGCATTATTTTGCGTCGGCGTTCACGGCGCGGAGCGCGGACGTCATCCGTCGCAATGCGGTCATCCTGCCGCTTTATGCATTGACGCTGCCGTTCGTGTTATTCGCGGGGTTCGCCGCCGTGCTCGTCGTGCCCGGCATCGCGGACGGCGACCTCTCGCTGCTGACCATGGTAGGACGGACCTTTCCGCCGTGGTTTCTCGGCGTCGTCGGCGGCGCCGGAGTGCTCACGGCGATGGTGCCGGCCGCGGTTCTGGTGCTGACCGCGGCGACGCTGCTCGCAAAGAATCTGTTGCGCCCGGCGGTCGCGCCGACGATGTCCGAACGCGAGGTTGCGCGCCTCGCGCGCATCCTCGTCGTCGCGATCGGCATGGCCAGTCTGGCCTTCGCGCTCTCCAGTTCCACGACCCTGGTGTCGCTGCTGCTCATCGGCTATGCCTGTGTCGCGCAGCTGTTCCCCGGCGTGGTTCTGGGTATTTTCTGGCGCCGGGCGACGGCGGCCGGCGTGCTGTCGGGACTCGTCGCCGGAATCGCCGCCGCCGCATCGCTGCTGCTCACCCATCACGATCCGATTCTGGGCTGCAACGCCGGCTTCGCGGCGCTTTGCCTCAATTTCGGCGTCACCCTGTTCGTCAGTTTTGCCGGCAGAACGGCCGCCGCGGGCTTCCCGGCTCAGGCCGACGAGCCGGCCGCCTAAGCTCCACCAAGGAATCGCATGATGAATCTACTCGAACCGATCGTCGCAGAAGCGGAACCCATCAAGTTGCTGCGTCGGGACATCCATGCTCATCCGGAGACGCAGTTCGAGGAGCAGCGCACGTCGAACCTGATCGCCGCCGCGCTGACCAGCTGGGGAATTCCGATCCATCGGGGCCTCGGCGGAACCGGCGTCGTCGGCATCATCAAGAACGGCGGCAGCGCACGGACTGTCGGACTGCGGGCGGACATCGACGCGCTGCCGATCACCGAGAAGAACCGATTTGCGCACGCGAGCACCCATCAGGGAAGGATGCACGCCTGCGGGCACGACGGGCACACGGCGATGCTGCTGGCGGCGGCCCAATACCTGTCGCGTCACCGCGATTTCGACGGCACGGTGTACCTGATCTTCCAGCCCGCCGAGGAGGGTGGGGGCGGCGCGCGGGAGATGATCAAGGACGGTCTGTTCGATCTGTTCCCGATGGAGGCGATTTTCGGCGTGCACAACTGGCCGGGCCTGGAGGCGGGGCAGTTCGCGCTCAGGCCGGGACCCGCGTTCGCGTCGACGAACGAGTTCAAAATCACGATCCGCGGCAAGGGCGCGCACGCGGCCATGCCCTTCAACGGCATCGATCCGGTGCCGGCCGCCTGTCAAATCGTGATGGCGCTGCAGACGATCGTCACGCGGAACGTGCGCTCGATTGACCCCGCGGTGATTTCGGTGACGATGATCCGGGCCGGCGAGGCGACCAACGTGGTGCCGGATTCTTGCGAGATCCAGGGCACCGTGCGCACGTTCAGCCTCGAGGTCCTCGACCTGATCGAGCGGCGCATGCGGCGGATCGCCGAGGCGGGCTGTCAGGCGTTCGACGCCGCGTGCGATTTCGAGTTCAAGCGCAACTATCCGCCGACGGTCAACCATCCGCGCGAAACGGAGTTCGTGCGCGAGGTGCTTCGTGGCTTCGCCGGCGCCGACAAGGTCCATGAATTCGAGCCGACGATGGGCGCGGAGGATTTCAGCTTCTTCCTGCAGCAGACGCCCGGCTGTTATTTCGTGATCGGCAACGGCGACGGCGGCCATCGGGCGGGCGGTCACGGCGGCGGGCCGTGCATGCTGCACAATCCGAGCTATGACTTCAACGACGACCTCATCCCGCTCGGGGGCTCGATGTGGGTTCGTTTGGCGGAGGCATGGCTGAATGCGCGGCGCCCGGATCGAGGTGATTTATGATGAAGCCCGCAGTGGTCGCCTTGTTGTTGGGACTCGGCGCTCTTCCCGCGGCCGCCGACGCGCCGATCACGCTCGCGGGGCAGATCTACTTTCAGTGGCGCCCCAGCCCCGACCGTCGCAGCACCGCCGCTCTCTGTGGATTCCTGATTTTCGGCAAGCATGAGGTGACCCGCGGCCGGGAACTCGAGTGGGAGGTCTACATCGATGAGATCGTGCTCGGCCAACAACGCGTCGTCGGTGTCAGCGCGGGCACGTTCACGGTCGTCGCCGGCAAGCGCATACCGCGCGCCGCGATCACGGATATGGCCTTCTCATTCGCGGATTCCGACGTCACCGTGCCGGTGCATCTGGTCGGAGCCCCGAACAAGGACAACGGGGTGCGAGGCATCGTGGACTTCGACCGCCGGGATGCGCTGTTCGGCGCCCTGTCGAACTACAAGTACGTCACCGTGTCGTTCAAGTATGCGGACGGCAGCGCGGACGCCATCAGGATGTTGGGGTACCGGGATCCGTATTCCGGGACCGGAAACACGAAATTCGCCAAATGTCTGCACGGCACCACGCCGCGCATCATCCCGGGAGGACATCCCATTCAGTGACATCCGCGATGCCCGCGGACTGATATTCTGGCATGCGTTGAAACGACCAGCCGTCGGGGGACAGACCGTGATGCATTCTATTGCCGGATTCGCCGTCGCGACGATGTTCGCGCTCACCGCCACCGCGCTCGCGGCACCGAGGTCGCCGAAATTCGAGGATTCGAACCTGCGCGCGTCGATCCGCACGCTTTCCTCGGACGCCTTTGCCGGCCGCGCGCCCGGTACGGTCGGCGAAAAGCGGACGATCGCCTTCGTGGCCGGGCAGTTTCGGCGGTACGGACTCGCACCCGCCGATCACGGCAGCTACTTCCAAGACGTGCCGCTGATCCAGATCACCGCGAGCCCCGACGCTTCGCTATCCTTCTCCGGCGGTAAGAAGCCGCTCGTCCTGCGTTATGGGACCGACATGATGGTCTACACCGAGCGGCTGGTCGGCACCGTCTCGCTGCAGGCCAGTCCGCTGGTGTTCGCGGGGTACGGGATCGTCGCGCCAGAATATCGCTGGAACGACTATGCGGGCCTCGACGTGCGCGGCAAGACCGTGGTTGTGCTGGTCAACGATCCGGGCTACGCCACCGGCGACTCGTCCTTGTTCGACGGCAAGGCGATGACCTACTACGGCCGCTGGACATACAAGTACGAAGAGGCCGCGCGACAGGGCGCGGCGGGCATCTTGATCGTGCATCAGACGGGGCCGGCCGGTTACCCCTGGGCCGTCGTGCACAACAGCATGATCGGTGCGCGTGAGGAGCTCTCGCCCGGCAATTCTTATCGCCCGGCCGTGGAAGGGTGGCTCACACATGACGCGGCGGTCCGGGTGTTCGCGGCGTCGGGGCTGGACTTCGACCGGCTCGCGGCCGAAGCCGCACGACGCGGCGCCAAACCGCTGCCGCTGAACCAGCGGGTCAGCGTGACGTTGCATGACCGGGTGCGCTCGATCGTGAGCCACAACGTCGTCGCGATCCTGCGCGGCACCACGCATCCCGACGAGGCGGTCGTCTACAGCGCGCACTGGGACCATTTCGGCACCCGCCGGGGTGCGGATGGCAAGGTGGAGATCTTTCATGGCGCCGTCGACAACGGCTCGGGCGTCGCCTCGCTCCTGGAACTCGCGCGAGCCTTCGCGGGCGCGCGACCCAAGCCGGCGCGCAGCGTGTTGTTCATCGCCACGACCGCGGAAGAACAGGGCCTGCTCGGCGCCGCGTACTACGCGCGCCATCCGCTGATCCCGCTCGCGCGCACCGTCGCGGACCTCAACATGGACGTGATGAACGTCTACGGACCGACACGCGACATCGAGGTGCGCGGCCGGGCGATGTCCTCGCTCGACGACGACCTGCGCGTCGCCGCGCACGATCGCGGTCTCCTCGTTCGGCCGGATGCGGAGCCGGAGAAGGGATATTACTTTCGCGCCGATCATTTCGAGTTCGCGAAAGCCGGCGTTCCGGCGCTCAGCGTTCAGGACGGAATCGACTTCGTCGGACGGCCCGCCGGCTGGGGCATCGCGACGCTGCGAAACTACACACGGTTCCACTACCACAAGCCCGCCGATACCTACGATCCGGACTGGAATCTTGGGGGCCTGCGCCAGGAACTGCAGGTGCTGTACCTGACGGGCCGTCGGCTCGTCGACGGCGACGAATGGCCGCAGTGGCGTACCGGCAGTCCGTTCTTGAGGACCCGCGAGGCGGAGCGGCCGGGTCCGCGCCGACCGACGGACCGAAAATAGGCGTTTCCGGGGTCTAAACTTCGGCCCACTCGCGCATCAGATTGTGGTAGATGGCCGTCAACTCCAGCGCCGCACCGTGCTCGGGGAAGTCCCTGCGCAGTCTTTGGATGTTGGTGTCCAAGTCGAAAAGCAGCCGGCGCCTGTGGTCTTCGCGCACCATGCTCTGAATCCAGAAAAACGCCGCGATCCGCGCGCCGCGCGTGACCGGCAGAACCTGGTGCACGCTGCCGGCCGGGTACAGCACCAAGTCGCCGGCCAGCCACTTGATGCGATGTGAACCCAACGTGTCGTCGATCTCGAGCTCACCGCCGTCGTATTCGTCCGGGCCGCTCAGGAACAGCGTCGCCGAGAGGTCGGTGCGTATCCGGTCGTGACTGCCGGTCACGGAGCGCACGCTGCCGTCGATGTGCGGGCCATAGGCCTGACCGACCGAATAGCGGTTGAAGAGCGGCGGCACGATTTTCGCCGGCAGGGCGCCGGAAACGAACTCAGGATTTTGAGCGAGCGCATCCAGGATGCTCCGGCCCAGGGTCATCGCGACCGGGTGGTCCTCGCGGATTTGTTCGTTGTGCTTGACGGACATCGATAGGTGCCCGGCGGTAACCCGGCCATCGACCCAGTCGACATCCGCGAGCGCCCGACGGCACTGCGCGAGTTGCGCGTTCGTGAGTACTGCTGGTATCCGCAGCAACATGGTTCAGTATCGCACCGCGACCGACAACAGCGCCGCGAAGCCTTCCGCGGGAATCACGTGGAAAGGGTGCACTTGCGCGATGTAATAGCGGTTGGCGACGTTGTTCAGATTGAGCTGGGCGACGAGGTGCTGCGACACGCGATACTTCGCCATCGCATTCCACACCACGTATCCGGGAGCGACCAGATAGGCGGCCGCGGTATCCTGGCCGAGCTGACTCGAGGCCTGCAGAGCTCCGATTCCGATCTGGACCGGGCGCGAGATACGGTACTTGAACCACACCGAGGAGGAGTTGCGCGGCGCATTGGTCAGCGGCGCGCCGAGCAACGGGCCTTTGGGCGTGGTGCGGACCACCACGCTGTCGAGGTGGGTGTAGCTCGCCTCGATTTTCAGGGCCCGCGTGAGGTGCCCGGACACCGACAGCTGCGCCCCATCGACGCGCTCGTCGCCCCCCAACACGTCGAGCTCGGGATTGGTCGGATCGGGAACCCGTGCGTTGGTCATCTCCATCCGGAACAGCGCGCCGGTGACCAACAGCCGCTCGTTCGACGGCCGCCATTTGGCGCCAACCTCGTAGGTCTTGGTCTTCTCCGGATCCAGGCTCAGGTTGGCTTGCGCGAGCGCGCGGCCCGCGGATATCAGTGAGGCGATGCCTTCCGCGGAAGGATCGAACGAGGTGCCGGTCATCGCGTAGACGCTGCTGCCCGGAGTCGGCTTGTAGACCAGCGCGGCGCGATAACTGAAGATCCGGTTGACCTGGTCGGCACTCGTCCGAGCGATCACCGCGCCCGTCGGCGAGTACTTCACGCTGTCGTACGGCGCGTCGAACAGGTCTTCGCGGCCCCCACCCATGACCTGCCAGTTACCCCATTCAAGCGTGTCGAGGGCATACACGGCGACCGTCTTGGCGACCGTATGCGTGCTCATTTCGGGGTAGCTTACAGCCACCGAATAGGGCTGAAGTGTCGGGCTGGCGAGATTGGTGCCGGGGACGCCGACGTCGTTGTAATAGGTCGTATGCGGCGCCTCGCGACCAAGTTCGAATCCGGTGACGACGGCGTGCCGGACCGGCCCAGCCGACAAATGCATCGTCAGGTCCGTCTGATCATCGAGGAATGACGATGCGCCGCTGCCCTGGAATGCCGGAAATGCGTTGCGGGCGACCGTGATCGCGCCGATCGGAGTGTTCGGCGCGAGGCCCTTCGGAAGATCCGCCTCGGTCATGCGGTACCGACGAGTGTCCGTGGAATAGCGGAGCTGGGTGTTGAGAGTCGTCGAACCCCCGAGATCGTGTTCCAGGCGCGCGGTGAGCATGTCGACCGTGGTGTCCAGGTAGTCGTCGGCGAAACCGTAGAAATTCGCGCGGCGCACGGGCGCCGGACGGACGTTCAGCCACGGAATGCCGAGGTCGGGAACCTCGCGGCCGGTTTGATGGAAATACTTGATTTCCAGCCGCGTCGGCGTGCCGAGCCCCATGGCGAGACTGGGTGCGACACCCCGGCGATCCGCGTGAACCACGTCCCGGTCCGCGACGCCGCTATGATTCGCCATCAGATTCAGCCGGAACGCCGCGCCGGCGCCGATTTGCGCGAGCGGCGCGCCGGTGTCGACGGTGACCCGCTGCAGGTCGTCCGTCCCCAGCGTGGCCGTGCCGGCGAACAGGGGCGTGAGACGCGGCGATTTGCTCACCTGGTTGATGACGCCTCCGGTGGATCCGTGGCCGAACAGGATCGAGGCGGGGCCTTCCAATACGACGACCTGCTCATCATCGAAGGGATCGCGATAATAGGAGCCGAAGTCCCGCTGGCCATCCACGAACAGGTCGTCGCGGGCCGGAAAGCCGCGCAAATAGGGGTTGTTGCCCTGCCAGTTCGACTCCCCGGCTCCCAGCGTGATGCCCGGGACCGCCCGCAGCGCACCGTTCAAGTCATTGACCGCCCGGTCGGACAGGTCCTTCGCCGAGACGGCGGCGATCGTCTGCGGCGTGTCCACGAGGGACTGCGTCAGCTTGTCGAGCGCCAGTTCGTTGGCGCCGTTGTAATACATGCGCTTGGCGGACACCACGACTTCATGCAGGCGTTCCCTGGGATGGGACGTGGCCGTTTGCGCGTGCGCGAACGCCATCACGGGGATGTTGAGGGCGGCCAGCGCGATGGCGACGCGGGGCGCCGCGCCCGCATCGGGGGTCGGTGCGGGCGTGCGGGCTCCCTGCGCGGGTTTCCGGTCGAAACTCATGAATTCTGGCGTCCAGTGCTCGTGTGGCTGGTTATAAATCGGCGGATATAACGAGCATACCATCGTCGTATACGAAGAGATATCACGAGTCCCGCGGGTGAGCGTGCCTCGGCGGAGGTCCGGGCCAGCGCCGTCAGGTCGTCGGGTCGAACTTCCCGACCCAGTCGACCATCCGTTGCGCCATGTCCTTCAGAAAGCCGGGCTTCGTGAAGATGTGATGCTGATCCGGATAGACGAGCAGGCGGGCCGGAACGCCCTGCGTGCGCAGCGACTCGTACATCTGTTCGCCGCCGATGATCGGCACGTTGAAGTCCTTGGTGCCGCCGAGAAACAGGGTTGGTGTGTGGATGTGGTCGGCGTGGAAAAACGCGCCGGACACCTTGAGCCACAGCGCCGGGTTCGCCCACGGCGTCCCCAGTTCGTTGAGGTATTGCAGAACGTACTCGTCGCTGCCGAACGTGGCGATCTGATCGGCACTGCCCGCGCCGCTGATCGCGACCTTGAAGCGGGGGTCCGCCGCGATCGTGGAGTCCGTCAGGATGCCGCCGTAACTCCAGCCGCCGATCGCGAGCCGCTTCGGGTCGGCGATGCCGCGGCGCTCGAGCGAATCGACGCCGGCGAGCAGGTCCCGGACCTCCTTGTCGCCCCAGTCGGCCAGGATCGCCGTCGCGAACGCCATTCCGCGCCCGCTGCTGCCGCGGTAGTTGACCCGCAGCACGACGAATCCCCGCGCGGCGAACATTTGCGGTTCGAATTCGTAACCGTCGAGCACGAACGAATGCTCGTCCTGGCCGTTCGGCCCGCCATGGATCCAGAGCAGCAGCGGATAGCGCCGCCCCGGGACGTAGCCGGGCGGCTCGATCATCACGCCGTGTATGTCGTGCCCCCGGCTGGTGAAGGCCACGTCCTTGACCGCGCCGAGGCGCAGGTCGGCGAGGAACGGCCCGTTCTGCCGGCTGAGCGGTCGTAGGCGTTCGTGGTCGAGTGCGTAGACCTCGGCGAGCGCGTGATCATCCGTGTAGAGCAGCGCCGTGTGCCCCGCCGACTGGGTCAACGAGGTAACGACGTAGGGCCCGGGCGGCGCCAGACGATGGATGGAACCGCTCGCGAGATCGATCCTGGCCGGATATTCCGTGCGATCGTCCTCGATCGTGCTCTCGATGTGCTTGCCGTCGGGCGCAAACGCATACGACATCACGGCGCGATCGAGCCGCGGCGCGAGCGCCCGTGCGGGCCCGCCGCCCACCGGAACAAAATACAGATGGTCCTGCATGTAGGCGTAATACTTGAGCGCGCGTCCCTGCAGGAACGCGATTCCCGAGCCGTCGGGACTCCAGGCGAGATGCTGGTGATTCGGCGCATAGGGCCGGAGTAGTTCGCGCGGTTGGGCGCCGGCGCGCGCATCCACGAGTTCGATCGCTTCGCGACCGTCCCGATCCGATCCGTGCTCGCGCGTGCGCACAAAGGCGATCGTGCGGCCGTCGGGCGACCATGCCGGATCGGTGTCGTTGACCAGGTCTCCGTGGGTCAGCTGTTCCAGACGCCGGTCGCCGACGTCGAACAGGTACAGATGCCAGGTGCGACCCTCGCCGAGGTAGCCGAGCTCGTCATCCTTGAAGTGCAGCGCATCGATCACCGCCGGCTTGCCTTCGCCGAGCGGGTCGGGTGGTTCCATCGACAGCACCAGCTTCCTGCCGTCCGGCGACCAGGCATAGCCGCCGATGTCCTGATCGACGTGGGTGAGCGCGGTCGCATTGCCGCCACGGCGATCGAGCAGCATGACCTGCATCCTCGTCGCGCCCGCGGGCTTCGCCAGGTATGCGAGATAGCGGCCGTCCGGGCTCCAGCGTGGATCGGACGCGTCGGTGCCCGCCGCGGTCAAGGCCAGGCGCTCGCGCCCGTCCCAACTCGCCATCCAGACCGCGCTCCAGGCCTCGTCGGTCGCGCGATCGTTCGTCGTCACGACGTAGGCCACCCAGCGGCCCTTCGGCGAGACTTGTGGATCGCTGACCGCGACCGCGCGATAAAAGTCATCCGGCACGAGAGTCCGGCGCGCGGCCGTCGCGGGCGCCGCGCCGGCGGCGGCGGCGGCCAGCAGAGAACCCGCAAAACCCATGGAAAGCACCCACCGCACCGCCGCCCGCGCTGATCCCATATCGCCCCCCCGATAACCGCCGTCGAGGATCCTACGGTAGCGGCGCGCACGGCGCCACGGAGGGCAACGCGATGCCTTGTGCTGAGGCATCGCCCCGCGCCGCGCGCACCAATTGGGTGCCCGGCGTCCGCGTGGCGGCATCAGCGTTCCCGCGCAAGCCGCTGATCTTGTTGACTTAGGTCTCATTGGCATGGGCGTTGCTATATGCAGCTTCGTGTCCGCGATCACAGCATTGATGCGGGGCCGTATCAAAAAGGGGAGAGGGTTCTACCGATGAAACTGATCACCGCAATTATCAAGCCTTTCAAACTCGACGACGTTCGCAAGGCCATCAGCGACGTGGGAGTCCAGGGCGTCACCGTGACCGAGGTGCGCGGCTTCGGCCGGCAACGCGGTCATACCGAAATTTACCGCGGCGCGGAGTACGTGGTGGAGTTCGTCCCGAAGACGAAGCTCGAAATCGCCGTCGCCGATTCTCTGGCGGACCAGGTGATCGAGGCCATCACCAAGGCCGCGCAAACCGGGAAGGTTGGAGACGGAAAAATCTTTGTGTTCGACCTTGCGCAAGTCGTGCGGATTCGCACCGGCGAGCGCGACGCCAGCGCCATTTGAAACCAGGGGGATTCGCACTGATGACCAAATTGTCGAGACTGTTCGTACTTTGCGCGCTGGCGCTGCCGTTCCAGGCCGCGCTGGCCGACGACGCGTCGAGCGCATCCGCCGCGCCGGCGGCGGCGTCGGTTGCCGCGGCGCCGGCGGCAC
>JBBISV010000071.1:0-245 GCA_037441085.1 Gammaproteobacteria bacterium
GGCCAGCAGAGGGTCCTGTTGTGGATAGTTGACCATCAACGTCGCGGTCGCGGTAAAGGTCTTGTGCATCAATTTCACGACGACCGCGGTGGCGATCAGGATCGACGCGGCGATGATCAGTGCGTGCTTCCGATATGCCCAGACGATGGCCGTCACCTGCATCAGTGACAGCCCGGGATGCGCGTAGTGTTGCGGTATCACCGGGTCGGACGAAAGCGTCAGCGCCGGCGTCGCCGACGCCGATG
>JBBISV010000071.1:255-14971 GCA_037441085.1 Gammaproteobacteria bacterium
GATTCTTGCGCGACCTCAAAAAATGCTCTCCTTGACCTGGATCACGTCATCCGGGTGTACCAGATCGCCGAGCCGCGCCCGTTCTGTGGAGTATTTGCCGTCGGCGCCGCGCCGCTTGATCTCAACCCGGCGCTCGCTGCCGCGCGGAGTGATGCCTCCGGCGCTTGCGATGGCCTGGATCACGGTCATCCCGTTCTCGATCGTGTACTGACCCGGCCTCGTGACTTCGCCGTAGATGTAGAACTGCGGTGCATGCGGCACATAGATGGAATCGCCGCCTTTGAGTGCATTGTCCGGCAGCGTTTGCGCGCCGTCCGCCACGCCCTTCAGACTGATCGGAAAGCGGCCGACCTTGCCGTCCGCACTCTGGCGCAACAAGTACACCGTGTCGCCGCCTTTTTCCGTGACGCCGCCGGCCTCGGCGATGAGGTCGAATATCGAGGTGTTCGACTCGATCGCATAGCGACCGGGTTTGCCAACCTGCCCGAAAACCGACACGCGTTGGCTGCGCGATTGGGTGACCGTGACGGTGACGTGTGGATCGACCAGGAACTTTCCGTCCCTCAGCGCTTTTTCGATGCGGCTCGCCGCCTGCGCCGGCGACAGACCGGCCACCTCGACGGGCCCGGCGAGGGCGACCGGAATCGTGCCGTCGTCCGACACGTAGACCGTTCCGCTCATGTCGGGTTGGCCATAGACGTCGATCGTGACGCTGTCGCCCGGGCCCAATTGTAGGAGGGGCAGCTTGATCGAGCTCATTTCTTGGGCGTCGGCCGCACTCAACGGGGCGGCTGCGTGTGCCGGCGCACCGACGAATGTCGCGATCAGTGCCAGCCACGCGGGAATTGTGCGAAGCACAGTCCAATTCCGTTTCGATCGCACTTTATTAGGCCTCCTGGTCCGGTCTGACTATACATTTTACTATTTACACGCGCCCGAGGTGCGGGGATCGCGTCACTAAATTCGGCCCCGGGGCCGCGATCAGGGCAGTTCCGGCAGAGCTCGCAGGGGTCGCGCCGGTACGCCGCCAACCACCCGGTTTGGCGGCACGTTCCCGGATACCAGGGAGCCCGCGGCGACGACGCAGCCTGCGCCGATGGTCACTCCGGGCATGATCGTGCTGCGGGCGCCGATCCACGTGCCCGCCCCGATATGGATCGGCGCCGGACGCAGGGGGCCTGCCCGGCAGGCGGCCGGACCGACCTCGTGGTCGGCCGTGATGAACATCACGTGGTGGCCGATGCTGACGCCGTCGTCGATGAGTATGTCGGCGTTCATGTCGAGGAACACGTCCTCGTTGATCATCGCGTTCGCACCGATGACGAGCCCGTGCTGCGCGTTGCGGATCCCGGTGAAGCCGAGACGACCGAAAATCAGCGAATGGCCGCCGATGCGGATGCCGGCAAACCGGTAGATCATGGTGCGCAGGCGCGCGAAATTCATGCCCGGCAGCAGAGAGACCAAAACGCCGGCCACGATCAGGCGCAGATTGAGGTATTGGAGTTCCTCGCACAATGCACGCACGATCCGGCTGTTCAAGGAGCGCTCCGCTCGCGATCGGTGTCGCCGGCAGCGGCGCGCGGCACGAAGAATTCGCTGTACGCCACGATCAACCCGCCACTCACCTCCACCAGGTCCACGAGCTCGGTCGCCACCTTCGCGCCCGTGACCTTCGAATAGATGTCGGCGCGCCAGCGCGCGGCGGCGCGCGGCCCCTCGACGATCAGCGACGCGAGCGCATAGTCGCTCAGCCGGAACACCTTGACCATCATCGCGAGCCAAGGCCGGAATTGCGCGAGCGAGGAGGCCGCGATTGCGATCGGCTTGTCGGCGCTTGCGCCGAGAATCTCGAACCGCCCCTCGGCGGCGAACAGCCGGCACATCCCCGCGAGGTCGCCGGCCATCCGCGCCGCATGCAGTTCGCCGACGGTGCGCGCCGCGTCCGCGCGGCCGCTCACGTCACGACTCCGTTCCAAGCGGCGCGAATTTCCCCGCCGATTTGTTCGATCGCGGTTCGTGCATAGGGAATCACGGCTCCCAATCCGTAGAAGAGGTGAATCATGCCCGGGTGGCATGTGTAGGATAGGCCACGATTCGCTCGAGTCAACCGGTCGAAATACACACGTCCCTCATCGCGCAACGGGTCGTATTCGGCAGTATGCACGATCGTGCGCGGCAGGCCGGTGAGACTCGCCGCCCGCAGCGGCGAGATGCGCGGGTCCGATTTGTCGGTGCCCGCCGGCAAATAGTGGATCAAGTCCTGTTCCAGCGTTTCGGCGTCCAGCAGGTATCCGGACGCGAACAACCGCCGCGACTCGGTCTCGGCGCCGTGGTCTAGAATCGGGCAGAGCAGCACCTGCAGCGCGGGCGCACGGTGGGCGCGGGCCGCGGCCTCGCAGGCCGCCGCGGCGAGCGTCGCGCCGGCCGAATCTCCGCACACGCCGAGGCGCGTCCGGTCGATACCGAATGCCGCCGCGTCGCCGCCGATCGCATCGACCGATTCGACCGCATCGTCGACCGCCGCCGGGAAGCGATGCTCGGGCGCCAGGCGGTAGTCCACCAACACGACCCGGCATCCGGCCGCCAGCGCCAGCGCCCGCGCGATCGGCGTATGGGTCTCGATGCCGCCTGCGACGAGGCCGCCGCCGTGGAAATAGATCAGCCCCGGCAGCGCCGCCGCGCCCGCGTCCGCGGGGCTTACGATACGTGCCGCGAGCGCGCGCCCCGGCAGGTCCAGCGTCCGGTCCGAAGTGTTCGTGCCGGCCAGCGGGTACCCGGACAGGCTCATCAATTCCGCGAGCGCGGCGCGGCGCTCGGCGATGCTGCGCTCGCTGACGCGCGCCGGGTTTCCGGCTGCGAACGCGTCCAAGAATCGCTTCACGCGGGGATCGATCGCCATCGCGTGCGAGGCCCTGGCGCGAACCTAGATCGCGAGGTTCTTGCGAACCGCCGCGGGCCACCGATCCAAGGCAGTACCGTGGATCGCGAACAGCGCGACGGTCAACCGGTCCAGGCCGAAGGCGACGCAACTGGTGTGGGCGGGTTCGCCATCCGCGTCGCGTAGGTTCCACACGCCGCCGAAGTGGTCGCGGTGATAATTGAAGCTCATGCACGCGGTCGGCGCCGCCGCCGAGTGGAGCGGGATCAGCAGCTCGAACTTCAGCGCCTGCTGTCGCTGGCTGAGCGCCATGATCTTGCCGACGCGGCCGAAAAAGGGGTCATTGGCGACATCGACCGAGAAGGGCAGTCCGAGGGTCGCGGCGATCTCCGGCGCCCGCGCGAGCCAGCGCTCGCGAAATTCGACTATCTGCCCGGGGGCGCCGATCTTGACGAACTCGCGCATGCGGAACGACTGTAGCCGGTCGAGGTGAGCCGAGGGCTCGCGCCGGAAGCAATCGGCCTCGATGTCGAACAGCAGGCCCGCCGGCGGCAGCGGCCCGCGGGCCGCCGCGATCGGGTACACCGGATAACAGGCCGCCGGCGTCAGCACCAGGTCCGTTGCGCCGAGCGTATCGGTCCAGTCGCCACCGCCTTCCTGGCGTTCCGACGCCGATCGGATCGACGCTTCGTTGCCGTGCAGGGTACACACGCACCCGAGCAGGTTCGGGAAACTCTTGAGGTAGCCGGACCGTTCCAGCTGATCGCGGCTCATCACCGGCGGAAAGTGCATGACCTCGGCTGATTCGTCGCGCCATTGCGAGATCAGCGCCTGCAGGGCGTTGAACACCGACAGGTAGAGCGCGGTGCGCGCATAGACACCCTCGACTCCCAGCGGGCGGAACAGCGCGCGGGCGAGTTCGGAGTCCGCGCCGGGAGGCATCGACGTGGCCTGGGCGCTCACAGGCTGACTCCCGCCGGCAGCGCCGTCATCAGCGACGAGGCGGCGAGGTTTGCGAGGATCCTTTCGTTGTTGATCATCAGCGGCGCGGACAACACGTCGCGCAGATGGCGGCCGATCGTGAATTCGCTGTCGTTCCGGTAGCCCGACAGGCCGCAGGCGCGCAGCGCGCTCATCACCGTTGTCGCGGCGAGCTCGGAGACCTGGACTTTCGTCAATGTGATCATCGACTGGAACTCCATCGCCGCCAGCGCCTTTTCGTCGTTCTGCGCGGCTTGGTAGGCCGCGAGCGCGGCGGAGAGGACGCCGCGCAGCGTGCGCAGGCCCGACACGGCCTGGGTGAAGTGCGCGGCGCCGGGGGGCAGCGCGCCATTCGAGTGCCGGGCCGCGGTGCGCACGAAGGCCTGCGCCTTGGCGACCGCCGCCGCCGCGATGCCCATCCACACCGAACCCCATAGAAGATGCGCGTAGGGCACCATGGTCTGCGCGTGGATCCTTTCATAAGGCTCCGCGAGCACCTGGTCGGCGGGAGCGCGCGCGCGCAGCACGAAGCCTTCGCTGCGCGTCCCGCGCATGCCGAGCGTGTCCCAGCTCTGAATCCACTCGAGCGAATAATTCGACTTCAGCAGCACGACCAGCACCTGGTCGGAGGCGGGCGCGTCGGGGCCGCGCCGCGCGGTCGTCACCAGGCCGTCCGCCTCCGCGCCGTAGGAGATCACCGTCGCCTGACGCTCCAGCGTGATTTCGCCGCCGTCGCGCAGGATCGGCGACTCGCTCGCGCGCACGTTCCCGCCGGCGCGCCCCTCGGTGGTCGAAGAGGCGAGCAGCAGTTGGTCCGACGCGATCAGCCGCAGAATGTTCTCGAGAGCTGCATTCGCATTCAGGTGTCGGACGACGCAGGCCATCTTCACCTGGTGCATCGCGTAGATCAGTCCCGTCGACGCGCAGGCTCGTCCGATGAGGTAACAGGCGTCCGCGACCGCGGCGACGTTCGCGCTCTCGCCGCCCAGCGCGGCGGCCACCATGACGCCCAGAAGCCGTTGTTTCTTGATCTCCGCGAATGCCTCGGCCGGAAACCGGCCATCCGCATCGACCGCGCCGGCGTGTTCCGCCGCCACTTTCGCGGCAGCCCGGGCGCGGGTCATGATGTCGGTCGGCATGTGTTGTGCTTCCATTCGGGTTGCAGTATCCAAGTTTACGACGCAAGATTATGCGGCGACGGCGGCGTTTCAACAATGCGCCGGATCACGAATTCACCTGATTGGTTCGATGGGCCGCGACCCGCGGCGCAGCTTGGGAGAGTGTCGGCGTGTCTGATCGGACGGGCGTAATACATGGCCGGCTCATCGAGCTCGTCAAGGACGTGCTTGGGGCCGGCGCGAACGTGCCGGATCCGTTTCCATCGAGCCGCCAGTTGAGCGAACTCGGCGTCAGTTCCCTCAAGATGGTGAATCTCATGCTCGCCGTGGAGACGGCGTTCGACATCGCGATCGCGCAGGATGACATCACACCGGAGAATTTTCATTCGCTGGCCGCGATCGAGGCCTTGGTGTTGCGCACCCTCGGGGGTGGGCCGGCCGTCTGAGGGGCGGTTCAAGGCGGCGCATTCAGCGCATCCAGCAATGCCTCGACGTCCGCCGCGGACGTCTCTCCGTTGGTCGCGCAGATGCGCACGACGTCCCGGCCCTCGAACGTTGCCGGCGCGACCCATGACCGGCCCGAGGCGACCACGCGGCGCGCGAGCGCGCGCGCGTCGCCCAATTCCGGGGGCGGGATCGCGCACAGCACGGCGAGCGAGGACTCGTTGGCGATCGTCCAGCCGCGCGCCTCGAGCCGCCGTCGGATCCGGTCGATGAGGTCGGCGCCGCGCTCGACATGCGCGGCGAGTCCGCTCCAGCCGGCGGCGGCGAGCGTTAGGAACAGCCGCAGTCCGAGAAAACGGCGCGACCATTGTACGCTGTTGAGGTATGGGTCCACGGCGGCGAGGCTCGAGGGCATGAAGCTCGTCGAGCAATGGAACGCCTCCGACAGGATCGTACCGCGCCGCGTGATGAACATCGCGCAACCCATCGTCGTCGCGAACCACTTGTGCGCGTCGATGGTGATGGAGTCGGCGTGTTCGATTCCGGCGAGCGCCGCCCGCAGTCGCGTCGAGGCGAGCGCCGCGCCGCCCCAGGCGGCGTCGACGTGATACCACAGGTCTTCATCGACGGCGATTTGCGCGCAGGCCGCGAGCGGATCGACCATTCCCGCGCCGGTCGTGCCGGCCGTGGCGACGACCATCACCGGCACGGCGCCGGCGGCGCGGTCCGCCGACAGCACCGCGCGCAGCGCGCGCGGATCGAGCCTGCCGTGGCCGTCGGAATCGATCAGCCTGAGCGCGCTGCGGCCGATTCCCGCCTGGTGGGCGATCTTGAGCCAGGCGATATGACACTCCCGCGACGTGTAGAAGCGCGGCGCGCCGCGGAACGCCCGCGCGCCGTCGGCCGCGAATCCGGCGTCCGCGGCGGTGAGCGCGGCAATCAACGCGGTGTAATTCGCCTCCGATCCGCCGGTCGCGAAATGGCCGCTCGAATCCGGCGGCAGGCCCGCCCGGGCGGCGACCGCGCGGATCACGTGCGCTTCGAGTTCAACAGGCATCGGTGAGGACGCCGAACTCGCGAGCTGCGGATTGAACAGGCTGATGATGCGGTCGGCGCATTGCGACGGAAAATTCGCGCCGGGGTTGAACAAGCCGAAGTAGCGCGGATTGGCCATCTGCACGATGCCGTGCTCCATGCGTTCCACGGTCCAGCGCAGCAGATCCTCGAGCGCCCGCGGTCGCTCGAAATCGAATGCCGCGAGTTCGCGTCGGAATGCGGGCGCATCGATCGACGGCGCCACGGGTCCCGCCTGAATGCGCGTGAGAGCGGCCGCGAGTTCGGCCGTCAGCAGTGCCTCGATGCGCAGCCGTTCCTCGCGCGGCGGAAACAGCGACGCCACCGGATCCGCCGGCGCCGCGGCCGTCATGCCTCGCCGGCGGCGGCCGCGAGGGCCTGGTCGAGGTCTTCGAGAATGTCGTCGATGTGTTCTATGCCGACGCTGATGCGGATGCTTCCCGGGCCGACGCCCGCGGCGAGCTGTTCGGCCGGCGACATCTGCCGGTGCGTCGTCGAGGCCGGGTGACAGGCGAGGGACTTCGCGTCGCCCAGATTGACCAGGCGTTTGAACAGCTTCAGCGCGTCGTAAAAACGTATGCCCCCGGCCAGGCCGCCGCGCAGTTCGAACGTCATCAGCGAACAGGCGCGCCCACCCAGATACCTTTGCACCAGGTGGTGATAGGGATTGTCGGCGAATCCGGCGTAATTGACCGTACTGACGCGCGGATCGACGTTTAGGAACTCGGCCACGCGGCGCGCGTTCTCGATGTGCCGATCGAGCCGCACGGCCACCGTCTCGATGCCCTGGAGCAGCAGAAACGCGTTCATCGGCGCGAGCACCGCGCCGACGGTGCGCTGATAGACGCTGCGGCAGCGGCCGATGAACGCCGCCGCGCCGTAATGCTCGGTGTACACGAGTCCGTGGTAAGAGGGGTCGGGCCGGGTGAACATCGGATATCGCTCCGCGTGCCGTGTCCATGGAAAACGGCCGCCGTCGACGATGATGCCACCGAGCGTCGTGCCGTGGCCGCCCATGAATTTCGTCAATGAATGGACGACGACGTCCGCGCCATGGTCGATCGGGCGGACGAGAATCGGCGTCGCGACCGTGTTGTCGACGATCAGCGGCACGCCGTGGCGGTGCGCGGCGGCCGCGAGCGCCTCCAGATCGCAGACGTTGCCGGCCGGATTGCCGACCGATTCGCAGAAGACCGCGCGCGTGTCCCGGTCGATCAGCGTCTCGAGGTCCTCCGCCCGGTCGGATTTCGCGAAGCGCACCGTGACGCCGAGCCGCGGCAGAATGTGCGCGAACAGTGTGTAGGTCGTGCCGTACAGCTGCGGCACCGAGACGATGTTGCGGCCCATGTCGGCGACGTTCAGCGCCGCATAATACAGGGCCGTCTGCCCTGAACTCACGCTGAGCGCGCCGACTCCTCCCTCGAGCCCGCACACGCGCGCTTCCAGCACATCGCTGGTCGGGTTGCTGATCCGCGAATAGCGGTAGCCGTCGACTTCGAGATTGAACAGCGCCGCGCCGTGTTCCGCGCTGTCGAAGGCGTATGCGGCGGTCTGGTAGATCGGGACGGCAACCGCCTTGGTCGCCGGATCGGCATCGAAGCCGCCGTGCAGCGCGATGGTTTCAGGCTTCATTGGCGAGAGTCTACATCGATGGAACGTCCGAGTCGTGCTAGGGTTCGCGAATATCGAACGGAGTTGCATCAGCATGCGCGCAGGGAACGGCATAGGCGAGGACGCCAGATTCGCCCGGGACGCCTGGATTCGGGCGCTCGGCCTGACCGCCGCGATCGAGCGGCAACCGCGGGTGACGATGCCGGTCCTGGTCGGGCGCTGGGCGGAGCGTGATGGCGCAGCGGTCGCGCTCGCCTCGCGAGATGCGGTCTGGAATTACCGCGATTTCGCGTCGGCCTGTAATCGCTATGCCCGCTGGGGGCTCGAACGCGGATTGCGGCCGGGCGACGCCGTTGCGTTGGTGATGGAAAACCGCGTCGACTATCCGGCGATCTGGCTCGGCCTCGCCCGAATCGGCGTCGCGGTGGCGCTGGTCAACACGAATCTGCGTCTTGATGCGCTCGCGCACGCGCTCGGTGCGGTGTCGCCGAAGCTGATCCTCTGCGGCGCCGGCGCCGCCGCCGCGGTGGCGGCGGTGCGCGGGCGCATGCCGGACTCGCTCGGCCTGCTCGCGCTCGGCGGCAATGCCCCCGGCTTCTCCTCGATCGAGTCCGGCCTCGCGGCCGTCGGCGACGAACCGGTCGATCCGTCCGAGTGCGCACTGCCGACAATCGACGATGTGGCGCTCTACATTTACACCTCCGGCACGACCGGTCTGCCGAAGGCCGCCCGCGTGAGCCACTACCGCGTGATGCAGTGGAGTCATTGGTTCGCCGGCATGATGGACACCGGGTCCGCCGACCGTATGTACGTCTGCCTGCCGATGTATCACAGCGTCGGCGGCGTGGTCGCTCCCGGTGCCGCCCTGGTCGGCGGCGGGTCGGTGGTGATCCGCCCGCAGTTTTCGGCCGGTGATTTCTGGCGTGACATCGAAGCCGAGCGCTGCACGCTTTTTCAGTACATCGGCGAACTGTGCCGTTACTTGCTGAACGCCCCGGTCCGCCCGGAGGAGACCCGCCATGCGCTGCGCATGGTCTGCGGCAACGGCCTGCGGCCTGAAATTTGGGAGTCCTTCAAGCGCCGCTTCCGCATTCCCCGCATCCTCGAGTATTACGCGGCGACCGAGGGCAACTTCTCATTGTACAACTGCGAGGGCGAACCGGGGTCGATCGGGCGGATTCCACCGCTCTTGTCGCATCGCCTGCCGGTGGCGCTGCTGCGTTTCGACGTGGATGCCGAGCGGCCCCTGCGCAACGCCGCGGGGTACTGCGAGCGGGCCGCGGACGACGAGATCGGCGAGGCCGTGGGCTCCGTCGCGGGAGCGGGCGGGCGCACCGGCCGCTTCGAGGGCTACGTCGATGCCGGCGCCACCGAGGGCAAGTTGCTGCGGGACGTGTTCGAGCCCGGCGACGTCTGGTATCGCACGGGAGACTTGATGCGGCGCGACCGACGCGGTTTCTATTATTTCGTCGACCGCGTCGGCGAGACTTTTCGGTGGAAGGGCGAGAACGTATCCACGACCGAGGTGGGCGCCGCGGTCGCCGCGGCGCCCGGCGTCGTGGATGCGGTCGTGTACGGGGTGGCGGTGGCCGGCGCCGACGGCCGCGCCGGCATGGCTGCCCTGGTCATCGATGCGGATTTCGACCCCGCGACCCTCCGCGCGCACATCGTCTCGCGCCTGCCGGCCTATGCGCGGCCATGCTTTTTGCGTCTCCTCAGTTCGATCGACTCGACCGCGACCTTCAAGCCGAAAAAACAGGACTTGATCGCCGCCGGGTTCGATCCCGGGCGCATCGAGGATCCGCTTTATTTCGACGACCGGGTTGCCGGAAGCTACCGGCGCCTCGACGCCGCGGCGCATGCGGCGATCATGGCGGGCGAAATGCGGCTCTGAACGCGCGCGCGCTCAGGCCGTGTTGCCCGCGTCGACGGTCATCACGGTGCCGGTGATGTTGCGGCCGGCCTCGCTCAGCAGGAAGGTCACCGCTGCGGCGACGTCCCGCGGTTCGGCCATGCGGCGCAGTGCGCTGCGCCTGACGATGCGCTCGCGCTCGACCGCCGTGAGTTCCTTCGTCATGTCGGTGTCGATGAATCCGGGCGCGATCGCGTTGACCGTGATTCCCAATTGTCCGAGTTCGCGCGCGAGCGAGCGCGTGAAGCCGATCAGCGAGGCCTTCGTGGCGCTGTAGACGGACAGTCCGCCGTAACCGGTGGAAGCGACGATCGAACTGACGTTGACGATGCGGCCGGCCCGCTCCGACATCATCGAGCGTGCCACGTATTTCGTCAGCAGGATGGGTGCCAGCGTGTTCAGGCGCACGACGGCCTCGATGTCGCTGTCACGCATCAGGCCGAGCACGCCCGCGGTGCCGATGCCGGCGTTGTTGACCAGGCCCCAGAGCGGCCCGAATTCGGTGCGCAGTTCGCGCACGAACGGGTGGATGGAGGCGAGGTCGCTGAGGTCGGCGGCGCGAAACTCGATGGCGCCGGGTCCTCGGGCCGCCTCGATGCACGCGGCGTCGAGTTCCGGGCTTTGCCTGCGCGCCACCGCGATCACGCGGCAGCCGGCGTCGGCGACGGCGCGCGCCATCGCAAGGCCGAGGCCGCGGCTCGCGCCGGTGATGACGACGTTATGCACCCGGCCGTACCAGTTTGCCGGCGGCGGTCAGTTCCAGCGAGGGGACGAAACTCAAGGTCACCGGTACTTTGTGCGCGGCGAGGACCTTGCGGCAGGATTGCATCAAGTCCCGCTTCAGCGCGCCCATCGTCTCCTCGTCGGCGGCGGTCGCGGCGACCACGTCGGCGACCACGACGGACCCGGTGATCGGATTGCGCCGCGCGCGGGCGCGTGACATGCGCACCCGCGGATCGGAGTTCAGCACGTGCTCGACTTCCTCCGGATGCACCTTCAGGCCGCCGACATTGATGACGCCGCCGCGCCTGCCCCGGAATTGATAGCGGCCATGTTCCAACTCGACCAAGTCGCCGGTGTCGACGAAGCCGGCGGCGTCGCGAATCACGTCCTCGGACCGGTTTAGATAGCCCGCGGCGTTACGCTGCGATCGCACCCGCAAGGTCCCGTCTTCGACCCGCAATTCGATCCCGTCACGCGGACGATCCAGGAATTCGGCGGGAAAACCCGCGAGGCCGTCGTTGACGTCGAAGGCGACGCCGGCCTCCGTCGACGCGAACGCGTGGCCGATGCCGGCGCGCGGGTAGACGGCGCGCAGCCGGTCGAGCAGCGCTTGATCGGCGATTTCGCCGGAAAGACGGACGTATTGCGGCTCGATCAATTCGGCCGCGCCGCTCATCAATGCGCGCCGCCAATGCGACGGTGTGCCGGAGATGTGGGTCACGCCGGCGTGCGCCGCCCGCGCCAGGAACTCCTGCGCGGATTCACCCGCATCGGACAGGACCAGTGATGCGGCGCCTCGAATCGCGCGCAGGAAGATCTGCAGACCGCCGTAGCGGCGAATGTCGTAGAACGTGCTCCAAACCCTTCGACCCTCGCCGACCGGCACCGCCGCGAGCGCGCCGGCGAGGCTGTCGAGCGAGTGGCGCACCAGCTTGGGCGCGCCGGTCGTGCCGGAGGTCAACAAGACCCACTCCGTGGCGGCGTCGCTTTCGGGCGGCAGCGACGCGGGCGCGGCGCGGGGCGCGATCTGATGTTGCGGCAACGATGGCACCAGAGGATCGGGTCCGTCGCTGACCACGGCATCGGCCGCGGCGGTTTCGGCCACCATCGCGAGTTGCGCGGGTGTCAGATCCGGTGTGCACAACACGATCCGGCGGGCGATGCCGTCCAAATCGATCAGGGCGGTCGCGGCCGCCGATTGTTTCGTGGCGTGGATGAGGACGCTGCGACCCCGCAACGCCGGCAACGCGCCGGCGAGCGTCGAACCGTGGCGCAGACTGGACAATGCGATTGATTCGCGTTTGCCGACCAATGCGGCATCCGATGCCGGGTCTAGTGCGCTGAGGATGTTGCGCAACGTCGTCACGTCAGGCCACGGCGCGGTCGTACAATGCGACGAAATCCCCCAAGGTGATCGGAAAATCCACCCACTCGCCGCTGTTGAACGGATCGACCCCGAGCGTCTCCTCGAGCTGCGTGACGATGATCGCGAAGCTCAAGGAATCCAAGCCGCTGTCGGTGAGCCGCAAGTCGTCCGACAAGGGCGCAAGGTTGCGGTTTTGATCCGCGGCAACCTGTTTGAATATGCTGATTATTTGTCCTTTCGTCGTCATACGGTCCTGCTCCGGGTATGTTTCGATCAATTGATTTTGTCATTATCCGCTGTCTGTAATCGGCGACAAGGATCGGTTTCACAATGAAGCAGCACACGTGACGAAATCCAATCCGGCGCGACTTTCGCGCGCCATCACCGGGCTGTTCCCGAAACCCGCAGTCGCAGCCGAATTGCGCGCCGCGGCCGACCCCGCCTTGCTGCTGGCGCGCGAGCGGGCCACCTTGTGCCGGGCCGTACCGCAACGAATTCAGCAATTTACGGCCGGACGCTTGTGCGCGCGTCGGGCGCTCGAACGCTTTGGATTCGGCTCCTTTCCGGTCGTCGTGTCGCCGACCCGCGAACCGGTGTGGCCCGAGACCCTGATCGGCAGCATCACCCACACCGACGGGCTTTGCGCGGCCGTGGTCGCGCCGCGAGCCGCGTTTTTCGGCATCGGGCTGGATGCGGAAATCGTCGGCGCCGTCGATCCGATCATTTGGCGGCGCGTCTGTGCGCCGGCGGATCTGGATTGGCTGGAGTCGCTGCCGCCCGCGGCCCGCGCGGCGGCGGTCACCGTGGTGTTCGCCGCCAAGGAGGCGTTCTACAAGGCGCAATATGGCCCGACGCGGCAATGGCTGAATTTCGAGGACGTGACGATCACGGTGCCGCGATGGAGTTTGGACCGGGGCGCCTTCATCGCCACACCGCGCCCGCACCTGGCGGTGGCGGCGCGGGCGCGCGCCCCGTTCGCCGGACGCTACCGATTCCTTGGCAGCCATGTCTGCGTCGGCATCGCTCTCGGGAGCGCCGCCTAGTACGCCTTGTCGTCGCGGAACACCTTGACCGCCGTCAGCAGGATGATCTTGAGATCGAGCAGCAGCGACCAATGGCGCAGGTACTCGAGATCGTAGTTGACCCGCGCCTCCATGTCCGCAAGCTGCGCCGTTTCGCCGCGACAGCCGCTCACCTGGGCGAGCCCGGTGATGCCGGGCAGCACCTTGTGCCGGACCATGTAGCCCTTGATCAGCTTGCGATATTGCTCGTTGTGGGCGACCGCGTGCGGTCGCGGACCCACCAGGCTCATCCGGCCCTGAAGGACGTTAATCAGCTGCGGAATCTCGTCCAGGGAATATCGCCGCAGGAAGCCGCCGATCGGCGTGATGCGGCTGTCCGACTTCGAGGCCTGACGGACTTGCGCGCCGTCCTCGGTGACCTTCATCGTACGAAATTTGTAGACCGCGATCTCGCGGCCGTCGAGCCCGTAGCGGCGCTGTTTGAAGATCACGGGTCCGGGCGAGGAGAGCTTGACCAGCGCCGCGATCAGCGCGAACAAGGGCAGGGTCAGCAGCAGGATCCCGCCGGCGCACAGGATGTCGATCAGCCGCTTGGTCACGCCGCGATAGCCGTAGAACGGGGTCTCGCACATGGCCACGATCGGGATTCCGTGCACCTCGCCGGAGCGCGCCTGAATCAGGTCGAACACGAAGATGTCCGGCACGTAATAGATCGACGCGGTCGTGTCGCGCAGGTCGTCGAGCAGGTTGATCACCCGCTGCAGATGCCGGATCGGCAGCGCGATGAAGATCACGTCGACGCGGTGGTCCTTGACGTACTGGGCGACATCGGACAGCGTGCCGATCAGCGTCGCATCGGCCTCCATGCCGAGCCGGTCCGTGCTGCGGTCGTCGAAGAACCCGGACACGTTGACGCGGATGCCTGGATTACTCTGCAGGCGGCGCGCGAGTTCGAGACTGGAGTTGTTGTAGCCTGCGACGATCGCGTTGCGGTTGTCGAAGGCGCTCATCAGGAACTGGCGCACGATGTGCTGCGTGATCAGCGTCGTCGCGATCAGCGCGAGCGTCGTCACGCCCGCCCAGGCGAGCAGCACGCGCATCGGATAGGGCGAGAGCGCGCGGGTGGCGAATTCGACGCCGAACATCGCCGCGCACAGCAAGCCCCAGCGGAAAAGCACCGCGGCGACCGCCGCCGTGCGTTGCGAAGTCAGCTGCGTGCCGACTTCACGCGGTGCCTGGATCAGCATCAGGCACAGCACGATCGCGAGCGCCGCCGAACTCCGGTCTATTGACCCGTCGTAGAGCTTCACCGTCGCGAACAGGCAGGCGAGCGCGACGATCGACGGCATCAGCGCCTGCGCGCCCGTCACGAGGGCCACCAGGAACGTCTGCTTCACCAAAACCGGCTGAGCCATGCTTCATCCATAAATCAATTGCTTACGAGCGCCCGCGCCGCATTATCCGCGATCCGTGGCGGGCCGGGCGTGAACCGCATCGTAGAATACACGAAGCGGATCGGGCCGCGTGCCGGTCGCGCGATGCCGGTGATATGCTTTGGGCCCATGATGAAAATTCCATTACTAGACC
>JBBISV010000072.1:0-14914 GCA_037441085.1 Gammaproteobacteria bacterium
CGCGACACCGCCGCCGGCCGCCCCGGCCGCGCCGAAGCCGGTGAAGGCGCCGACCCCCGTCAAAGTCGCCGCCCCGCCGGCGCCGGCAGCACGCTCCTGGCTCGACTGGGTCACCGGCAATTGGTGGGTGCCGGGCGGCATCGTCGCCGCCTTGCTGGCCGCTCTCGGCTTCGCCGCGTTCAAGCGCCGTCAAGGCGAGCAGATCGACGATTTCGCTTCCATGGTCGGCGGCGCGGACGTCGCGACCGACGTCAAGGCGTCGCCACGCGTGTTCGGCAGCCGCAAGGCCGCGGCCGACGAGTCCTTCGTCGTCGAGGAGTCCGGCGAGCACAAGGCGCCGGAATTCACGTCGATCGGCGACACCGCCGAAACTCCCTCGCCCGACGACACGATGTCGAGCGAGAGCGCGGTCAATCTCGACCAGGGAGATCCGCTCGCGGAGGCGGACTTCCACATGGCCTACGGCCTGTACGATCAGGCCGCCGACCTCGTGCGCATCGCGCTCGAGCGGGAACCGGATCGGCGCGACCTGCGGCTGAAGCTGCTCGAGATCTATTTCGTCTGGGGCAACAAGGACCTGTTCCTGCAGACGGCGAAGACGCTGTACACGACGCGCGACAAGGCGCCGGCCGGCGAGTGGGACAAGATCGTCATCATGGGCAAACAGATCTGCCCGGATGATGCGTTGTTCGCGCACGCGGCGGGCGGCGGTCGCGGCGCCGGTGCGCTCGTCGACCTGAACCTCGAGGGCGGCGAGAACCACGTCGACGTGGACTTGTTCGGTGAACCGGCCGGCGAGCACAGCCCGCAGGAGCCGTCGGCCGCCAAGGTCGAGGACATGGCGCCGACGGGCGAATCCCCGCGTCTGCCCGGCGACACCGGGCTGGATTTCGTGCTCGATGCCCCGGAGCGGGGCGCCGAGGATTCACCGACGCGGGAAATGCCGCCTCGCGACGAGCCGACCGTGGAGTCCGAACTCCTGCCGCTCGGCGATTCGCCGACGACGGAGTCGCCCACCCTCGCGATGGGCACGGTGCAGGACCGGCTCGCGGCGAAACTGCCTCAGAACAACGCCGAACAGACCGCCGAAGTGTCGATCGACGACCTGGGTCTCGACCTCGATGCCCTCGACGAGACCGGTGCGCCGGCGTTGAGCGGTTCGCACCTGGAGCAGACTGATCACCCGTCCGATGCGCCGACGATGGTCGCCGGCCTCGACGCCCATTCGCGCAAGCTGATGGAGGATGCGGAAAGCCGGGCGCGCGACCGGGACCTGACGGAACTCGAGCGCGAACTCGAGGCTTCGTTCATCTCGGAGATGGATACGAGCCACGATGCGATCCGCACCGCGGTGATCGCGCCGGACTCCGCGCCGACGGTGCAGATGCCGCGGGACGGCGACGTCGACCCCGGCGCCACCTCGCGCTTCAAGGCGACCGACATTGCGTTGGCGAACGACGCGACGCGCATGGACGCGGACTCGACGTCGCGGCTGCGCAGCGTCAGCGCCGCGAGCGGCGACAGCATCGATCTCGACCTCGACCGCTTGGCGGGCGCGCTCGGCGGCGGCGACACAGTGGATCAGCCGCGCGCGGCCGAGGACCTCTTTTCGACCGAGGTGTTCGAGGCGAGCCAGCGCAGCCGGCGCGTCGATCTCGACGTCGGCGACGCGTTGAAGAGCGGCGATGGGTCGGGAACGAAGACGCTCGCCCAGCCCAACACCGAGATACTGCACACGAACGGCGCCGACGCATCGGCCGAGTTCGAGCCCGTGACGATGAGCGAAGTCGGGACCAAGCTCGACCTGGCGCGCGCCTACATGGACATGGGCGATCCGGAGGGAGCCCGCAGCATTCTCGACGAGGTCGTGCACGAGGGTTCCGCGAGCCAGAAACAGGAAGCGCAGCGCCTGCTGCAATCGCTGCCCGGCTGAGCCCTTGGTCCGGATCCGGCGCCGCGTCGCCGCCGTCGTCGAGTACGACGGAACCGATTACGCCGGCTGGCAATCCCAGGCCCACGCCGGCGCGATTCAGGACGCGGTGCAGGAGGCGCTGTCGTTCGTCGCCGGTCATCCGGTCGCGGTGGTCTGCGCGGGACGCACCGACAGCGGCGTGCACGCAATCGGCCAGGTGATCCATTTCGACACCGACGCGGTGCGCAGCGCGCGCGCGTGGGTGCTCGGCGCCAACACCAAACTGCCGCCGGCGATCGCGCTGCAATGGGCCGGCGAAGTCGACGACAGCTTTCACGCGCGGCATTCGGCGGTGCGGCGGACCTACCGGTATTGCATCCTGAATCGCAGCGCCCGTTCGGCGCTGCAGCGCCGGCGCGCCGCATGGATCCATCGCCCGCTCGACGCGCCGGCGATGGACCGCGCCGCCCAGACGCTGATCGGCGAGCACGATTTTTCCGCATTCCGCTCGGTCGAGTGCCAGTCGCCGACGCCGGTGCGCCGTGTCGAGTCGGTGAGCGTGCGCCGGTTCGGCGATTACGTGTGGATCGAACTGACCGCGAACGCCTATTTGCACCATATGGTGCGCAATATCGCCGGCACGCTGCTTGAGGTCCAACAGCTGGCCGACCCGGCCGGGGCGATGGCCCGGGTGCTCGCCGCCCGCGACCGGCGCCTCGCGGGGATGACCGCGCCGGCCGCCGGCCTGTACCTGTGGCGCGTCGATTATCCGCCGGCGCACCCGATCCCTGCGCCGCGGGACGGCATGTACAGCGGCGCCGCCCCAGGATCTGGTTTAATATAGGTCATGTCCTGGTTCGAACGCATCGTCCCATCGCGCATCAAGACCGAGCGGCGCACCCGCTCGGTGCCGGAAGGCCTGTGGATCAAGTGCCCCGCCTGCGACGCGGTGCTCTACCGCGCGGAGATCGAACGCAACCTCAGCGTCTGCCCGAAGTGCAGCCACCACATGCGGATCTACGCCCGCGAGCGGCTCGCGAAATTCCTGGACGTCGGATCGACCGTGGAACTCGCGGTCAAGGTCGAGCCCGAGGATCCGCTGAAGTTCAAGGACTCGAAGCGCTACAAGGACCGCCTGGTCCAGGCGAAGAAACAGACCGGCGAGCGCGACGCGCTGATCGTCATGGAAGGCAAGCTGAAGGGGATGGAACTCGTCGCCTGCGCGTTCGAGTTCCGCTTTCTCGGCGGTTCGATGGGTTCGGTCGTCGGCGAGAAATTCGTGCGCGCCGTGGAGCACTGCCTCGAACATCGCATGCCCCTGGTGTGTTTTTCGGCGAGCGGCGGCGCGCGCATGCAGGAGGCGCTGTACTCGCTGCTGCAGATGGCCAAGACCAGCGCGGCGCTGAAGCGCCTGTCGGAGGCGCGGCTGCCGTATATCTCGGTGATGACGGACCCGACCACCGGCGGCGTGTCGGCGAGCCTCGCGATGCTCGGCGACGTCAACATCGGCGAGCCGAAGGCCTTGATCGGCTTCGCCGGCCCGCGCGTGATTCAACAAACGGTGCGCGAGACGCTGCCCGAGGGCTTCCAGCGCAGTGAATTCCTCCTCGAACACGGCGCCCTGGACATGATCATCGACCGGCGCGACATGCGCAACCGCATCGCCGCGGTCCTGTGCCTGTTGACGGGTAAAGAACCCGCCGTGGCCTAAAGGCCGATCCAGACACCGCAGGACGACGCCCCCGTGGCCACTCAATTGCCGACGACGCTCGAGGACTGGCTCGCGTATCAGGCCCAGGTTCATCCGCGCGCGATCGAACTGGGGCTCGTGCGGCTGCGGGCGGTGCTCGAGCGGCTCGGCTTCCGCCGCCCGGCGGTGCCGGTGATCACGGTCGCCGGCACGAACGGCAAGGGGTCCGTGGTGGCGACGAGCGCGGCGATTCTGGCCGCGGCGGGCCTTCGGGTGGGCGTGTTCAGTTCGCCGCACCTGCGGGATTACCGCGAGCGCATCCGCCTGGACGGGCGCCTGGTCGAGGCGGCCGAGCTGCTGTGGGCGTTCGAGCGGATCGAGCGCGCGCGCGCTGAGATCGGCCTCACGTTCTTTGAGTACAACACCCTCGCGGCGCTGTTGATCTTCGAGTCGGCGGGACTCGACGCCTGGGTGCTCGAGATCGGCATGGGCGGGCGCCTCGACGCGGTCAACGCGATCGACGCCGATGTCGCGGTCGTCGTCAGCATCGGCTTCGATCATCAACAATATCTCGGCGACACGCTGGAGGCGATCGGCCGCGAGAAGGCCGGAATCTTCCGCGCCGGGCGCCCCGCCGTGCTCGGCGGCCGCACGCTGCCGCCCTCGGTGCTCGCCGCGGCGCTAGAACTCGGCGCGCGGCCGAAGCGAATCGGCGTCGACTACGAGGTCGAGCGCAGCGCCGGGAGCTGGCGCTACCGCGGCCGGCACTGGGACTTCGCGGGACTGCCGCCGTCGGGGCTGCTCGGCGACACGCAATTCGACAACGCCGCCACGGCGCTCGCCGCGCTCGAGGAACTCGCGCCGCCGCTCGTGATCTCCGCGGATGCCGTCGCCCGCGGCCTGCGCTCGGTGCGCCTGCCCGGGCGATTCCAGGTGATCGAGGACCCCGTGGCGGGCCGGCCGGTCTGGATCCTCGACGTCGCCCACAACCCGGATGCCGCGCGCGTGCTCGCGCACAACCTGGCCTCGCTGCCGGCGCGTGGCCGCACGCTCGCGATTTGCGGCGTGCTGGCCGACAAGGACGCGGCGGCCGTGGTGGCCGAACTCACCGGTTCGGTGGATCGTTGGTGGTTCGTGTCCACCGAGGGGGAGCGCGGGCAGAGCGGCGCGGCGCTCGCCGCCCGCGCGGGCCAGGCACCGGGCGCGCGTGTCGCCACCGCGGAGTCGATCGCCGCGGCCTGCGAGGCGGCGCGGCGCGAGGCCGCCGACGGCGATCGGATCGTCGTCTTCGGCTCCTTCCACGTCGTGGGCCCGGCACTCGAGTGGCTCGAGCACGCGGGCGTGCTGCCCACGCCGGCGGCGAACGCCTATACTGCGGCGCCACGAGGTGTGGAAGCCTAGAGGCCTGGTAGCGGATCATGGATCGTCGCGTCAAAGAGCGTCTGGTCGGCGCGGCGATTTTGGTCGCGGTCGTCGTGCTGGTCGTGCCGGAACTCTTGTCCGGTCCACCCCGGCGCGCCGCCGGCCCGGGCGGCCACGACTCGCCGGTCGCCGAGACGCGCGACCCGATGCGCACGGTGACGGTCGACCTGTCGCAGAACTCGTCGGCCCCGGTACCCGCGCCGCCGCCGGAAGCCGCGCTGATCCCGAAAATCCCCGCGAGCGCGGCACCGACGGTGCCGGCCGCAACGCCGGCCGCAAAGGCGGCCGCAACGCCGCCCGCGTCGGCGCCGACGGCGGCCCGTCCTGCGATCTCGGCGCCCGCCGTGGAAACGCCCGCCCTTGAAAAGCCGCGTCCGTCCCCGAAATCTCCGGTGGTAACCGCCCCCGTGAAGCGGGCGCCGGAGGCGTCGGCGCCGGTGGCGGCGGCGCACGGGGCCTGGGCCGTGCAGCTCGGCAGCTTCAGAGAGCGCGCCAATGCGCTGAAACTCGCCCGCCACTGGAAGTCGAAGGGTTATGCGGCCTATTTATCGTCGACCGGCAGCGGCCCACGGGCTTTGCATCGCGTCCGGATCGGACCTTATGCCGACCGCGGCGCGGCGCTGCACGCGATCGCGGCGCTCGCGAGCAGCGGCCAACACGCCAACCTGGTGGCGCCCGGCCGCTGAGGGAATTGCGCAATCGGTCGGGCGTCACACGCCAAGCGGGCCGCGCTCGGGTAAACTGTCGGTTTTCCGGAGCGGAGCGCGCGGCGTGAACGGAGCCGACATCGTCCTTGGCTTGGTGGTGCTCGCATCGACCGTGGCCGGTGCGATCCGCGGCTTCATGCGCGAAGCCGTGGCCCTTGCGTTCCTGATCGGCGGGCTCTACGCGGCCTGGTATTTCGGTCCGAAGCTCGAGCCATATCTCGGCGGCTACCTGGCCGCGCCGTCGGTGCGGCCCTGGATCGCCCGGCTCGCGGTGCTGATCGCCGTGCTGTGCGCGGGCGCCGCGATCGGCGCGCTGATGGCCTGGCTGATGCGCAGCGCCGGGCTTGGATTAGTCGATCGGATGGTCGGCATGCTGTTCGGGGCGCTGCGCGGCGCGGTGCTCGTCGGGCTGCTGGTGATCGGCGGGCAGCTCGTGCACCTGAATCACGAAGCTTGGTGGAGCCGCTCGAAGCTCGTCCCCTACGGGCAGATGATCGGCGGCTGGCTGCGCGCGATGGTCGGCGACGCCGGCGAACGATGGAACAAGATACAGCGGCTTTAGGCCGGCCGGGAACGGTCGAAGCGGAGGTCCTTGATGTGCGGAATCGTCGGAATCGTCGGGGTCGAAGCGGTCAATCAGCGCATCTATGATGCGTTGACCGTCCTGCAACATCGCGGCCAGGATGCGGCGGGCATCATGACCTGCGAGTCCGGGGCGCTGTACATGCGCAAGGACTCAGGCCTCGTGCGCGACGTCTTTCAACAAAAGCACATGCTGAAGCTCAAGGGCAACGTCGGCATCGGCCACGTGCGCTACCCGACCGCGGGCTGCGACAGCGCCCACGAGGCGCAGCCGTTCTACGTGAACTCGCCCTACGGCATCTGCCTCGCGCACAACGGCAACCTGACGAATGCGCGCGAACTGACCGAGGTGCTGGTGCGCGAGGACCGCCGCCATCTGAACACCTCGTCCGATTCCGAGGTGCTGTTGAACGTGCTGGCCTCGGAGATGCAGCGTGTCGGCACGCCGCGGGTCACGCCGGCCGACATCTTCGCCGCGGCCAACGCGGTCTACCGACGCTGCCGCGGCGGCTATGCGGTCGTCGCGATGGTCATCGGTCACGGCATGCTCGGATTCCGCGACCCCAACGGCATCCGGCCGCTCGTCGTCGGGAGCCGCGAGACCCCGAAGGGCATCGAGTGGATGCTGGCCTCGGAGAGCGTCGCGCTCGACATGCAGGGCTTCAAGCTGGTGCGCGACGTCGCGCCGGGCGAGGCGGTGTTCATCGACGAGCAGGGGCGCTTCTACGCCCAGGCCTGCGTCGCCGCGGTCAAGCACACGCCGTGCATATTCGAGTACGTGTATTTCGCGCGGCCCGACTCGATCATCGACAACATCTCGGTCTACAAGGCGCGGCTGCGGATGGGCGAGCACCTCGCCGAGAAGATCAAGCGCGAGCGCCCCGACCACGACATCGACGTCGTGATCCCGATTCCCGACACCAGCCGCACCAGCGCCGTGCAGGTCGCCCAGATCCTCGGCGTGAAGTACCGCGAGGGCTTCATCAAGAACCGCTACATCGGCCGCACGTTCATCATGCCGGGCCAGGCGGAGCGCAAGAAATCGGTGCGCAACAAGCTGAACGCGATCGACCTCGAATTCCGCGGCAAGAACGTGCTGTTGGTCGACGACTCGATCGTGCGCGGCACGACCTCGGCGCAGATCATCGACATGGCGCGCGAGGCGGGTGCGAGGAAGGTGTACTTCGCGTCGGCGGCGCCGCCGGTGCGCTACCCCAACGTGTACGGCATCGACATGCCGAACACGCACGAGCTGGTCGCCGCCGGACACACGGACGAGGAGGTGCGCGAGATCATCGGCGCCGACTGGCTGATCTACCAGGATCTCGAGGACCTCGAGCACGCGGTCCGCCACGACAACGCCAAGATCCAGCGCTTCGACACCTCGTGCTTCTCCGGCGAGTATGTGACCGGCGACATCACGCCGGAGTACCTCGCGCGCCTCCAGGGCGAGCGTTCCGACGTCGTCAAGCAGCAGCGGCGCGAGACCGCCGGACGCGGATTCAAGCCGGTTCGCGCCGTCTAGCGGAGCATCGCGGCCGATGTCCCTGCGGCTTCTACTCATGGCCGCGCGCGCCGAGCACCGGATGCTCGTCCGCAAGCACGTGGAAATCGAGTGGCCGGACGCGGTCATCGTCGAGGCGCCCGTCGGCGACGGCGCGCCGCCCGACGCCGATTTCCACGCGACCGGCTTCGACGCCGCCGTGATCGTCGCGGCTCCGCCCGTCGACGAGCTCGCCGCCCTCGCGCAGGAGCTGCAGCGGCGGCCGGAATTCGCGCCGATCGTGTTCATCGCGCTCGAGCGCGCCGCGGCCGGCGGCGCGCCGCCCCTGTCCGGAGTGCGCGTGCTCCGCGGCGCGAAGATCGACCGCGCGGCCTTGTTCGAGGCGCTGTCCCAGGCCGCGCGCGAGCGCCGCCTGGCGCTGTCGCTGCTGCGCGGACGCCCCGATTACGAACAGCGCTACCGCTTCGGCGCCGTCACGATCCGGGGCCACCGCTGCATCCGCCCGATCGGCAGCGGCGGCATGTGCACGATCTATCTCGCCGAGAGCGAACGGGCGGGCCGCATCGTCGTGCTCAAGGTGTTCAGCCAGGTGCCGGACGTTTCGGAGCGGATCGTCGGATTCGACCGTTTCATCCAGGAATACGAGATCGTCGCCGGCCTCAAGCACGAGCACATCGTGCGCATCTTCGATCTCGGGGTCGCCGACGATCACGCCTACATCGCGATGGAGCATTTCCCCGCGGGCGACCTGCGCCAGCGCATCAAGACGCCGCTGTCGCCGGCGACCGCGCTCGATTATCTCGGGCAGATCGCGAGCGCCCTCGAGGCGATCCATTCGGTCGGCGTGCTGCACCGGGACCTGAAGCCGGCGAACATCATGCTGCGCGAGGACGGCTCGCTTTGCCTGATCGACTTCGGCCTGGCCAAGGCGAACGCGCTCGCGGTCGACCTGACCGGCGCGCGCGAGATCTTCGGCACTCCGTACTACATGAGCCCGGAACAGGGCCATGCGGAGCTGATCGACGCGCGCAGCGACCTGTACAGCCTCGGGATCATCTTCTACGAGATGCTGACCGGCCAGAAGCCGTTCAAGGGCGCCTCGGCGATGGAGGTCATCTACAAGCACAAGCGCGCGCAGATTCCCGCGCTCGCGCCGCAGTTCGCGCGCTACAAGCCGATCCTGTCGCGCCTGCTCGCCAAGGAGCCGGCCGCGCGCTATCAGTCGGCGCGCGAGCTGCGCGAGGCGATCGCCGGGCTTGCGGCCTCCGGCGCGCCGGCGTGAGCGTGGACCTGCATCCGCTGCTGCGGGCCGCGACGCCGGCCGCGTGGCTGGAGGCGGCCTGCGCCGCGCGCGACACGCTGGTGATCGATCACGCCAACTGCGAGAAGAAAGCCGCGTCGACGGCGCTGTCGCTGATGTTCGCGTACGCGGAGGACCTCGTCCTCGCGGACCGGATGTCGCGCCTCGCCCGCGAGGAGCTGCGCCACTACGAGCAGGTCGCGAAGCTGATGCCGGCGCTCGGGATCGCGCCGCGCCGGCTCGGACCCGGCCGCTATGCCGAGAGGCTGCGGCGGCTCGTGTCGCGCGCCGAACCGCGGCGCAAGATGGATTTGATGATCGCGGGCGCCTTCATCGAGGCGCGCTCCTGCGAGCGCTTCGAGGCGCTCGTGCCGGTCATCGGCGAGCCGCTCGCCGGGTTCTTCCAGGGGCTCCACAAGGCCGAGTCCCGGCACTACCGGACCTATCTGGAGCTCGCGCGGCGCGCGGCGGAGCGCGCCGGCGCCGATCTCGACGGACGCATCGCCGAATTCGCCGGGCTCGAGGCCGAACTGGTCACCGCGCCCGACGGGCTGTTCCGGTTCCATTCGGGACCGCCCGGCTAGCGGGCGGGGCGCCTATCCGAGGGATGCGAGCTCGAAGCCGCCGTGGTCCCAGCGCAGCACGCTGCCGGTGGCGTGCCAGTCGCCGAGCACGATGCGCCGGCGGGGCTGTCCGTCGACCTCGAGGTCGTGAACGGCCGGGCGGTGCGTATGACCGTGGATCAAGGTGCCGACGCCCGCGCCGCGCAGCACCGCGGCGACGCTGTCCGCATTGACGTCGGCGATCATGGTTTCGAGCGCGGCGGTGTGGGCGCGGCTGCCGGCGCGCGCCGCGCCGGCGAGGGAGCGGCGCGCGGCGACGGAGAGGCCGAGGAAGCGGCGCTGCCAGTCCGGGTCCCGCACCGCCGCCCGCAGCCGCTGATAGGGCCGGTCATCGGTACAAAGCGCATCGCCGTGCATCGCGAGCACGCGCTCCCCATGCTGCGTGATCAGCACCGGATCCGGAAGGAGTTCGGCGCCGGTTTGTGCCGCGAAGCGCGCGCCGATCAGGAAGTCGCGATTGCCGTGCATCACGAAGCAGGGCACGCCGCCGGCGGTCAGTCCGCGCAGCGCGTCGATCACGCGCCGCTGCGCGGCGTCCGGGGCGTCGTCGCCGACCCAGGACTCGAACAGGTCGCCGAGAATGTAGAGCGCGTCGGCACGGGCGGCCTCGGCGGCGAGGAATCCGAGGAAACGCTCCGTGATCTCCGCGCCGGCGGCGTCGATGTGCAGATCCGATACGAACAGCGTCGCCACGCGACCGCCGCGGTCAGGGCGACGGCACGCGCAGAATTCGCCGGATGATCACGGGCTTGATCGGCGCGTCCTGCTTGAACGGCCCCATGGATCCGGTCGCCAGGTTGCCGATCGCGTCGACGACGTCCATCCCCGAGACGATCCGGCCGAACACGGCATAGCCCCAGCGCGCCGCGCTCGGGTCGAGCTCGCTGTTGTCGTAGAGGTTCACGTAGAACTGGCAGTCGCCGCTGTGCGGATCGGTGCCGCGCGCGAGGCCGACCGTGCCGCGCTGATTCGTGAGCCCGTTGCCCGACTCGTTGACGGTCTTGAACGGCGCCGGCTTCAGCCGGTAATGGGTGTCGTAGCCGCCGCCCTGGATCACGAAGTTCGCGATCACGCGATGGAACAGCGTGTCGGTGTACTGACCGCGGTCGACGTATTTCAGAAAATTCATCACGGTGAGCGGCGCGCGATCCGCGAACAGCTCGATCGTGAAATTGCCGAGCGAGGTTTCGACCTCGACGAGCGGCCTGGCCGGCTGGGCCGCGCCCGTCGCAGCAGCCGCGCCCGCCGTGCCGGCGACCGCCATCAGTATCATGCCGAGTAGAAGCTTTCTCATCCGGGTCTCCGGGACGTCGCCCTTGAAGGTACAATCAGCCGCCATGACCACCCTCGCCGTCACGCGGTTCGCGCCGAGTCCCACGGGTTCCGTGCACCTGGGGAACGTCCGCACCGCCTTGTTCAGCTACCTGTGGGCCCGCAAAAGCGGCGGGCGCTTCATTCTGCGCATCGAGGACACGGATGTCGAGCGCAGCCGTCTGCACTATCGCGACGAACTGGTCGCGGAACTCGCGTGGCTCGGTCTCGAATGGGACGAGGGCCCGGACGTCGGCGGTCCCTCGGGGCCGTATTGCCAGTCCGAGCGCGGCGAGATCTACGCCGGGCTGTTCGCGCGGCTCGAGGCGCAGGCCCAGGTCTACCCTTGTTACTGCACGGCCGAGGATCTGGAGCTGTCGCGCAAACTGCAGCGCATGGCCGGGCGGCCGCCACGCTACGCGGGGACCTGTCGCGGCCTGGACGCGGCGGCGCGGCGCGAGCGGGAGGCGCGCGGGCTGCGGCCGACGCTGCGCTTCGCGGTCCCCGCCGACGGCGTCGTCGAGTTCACCGACATCGTGCACGGTCCGCAGACGGTGCAAACGAACGACATCGGCGATTTCATCGTCCGCCGCGAGGATGGAACCGCGTCGTTTTTCTTCTGCAACGCGGTGGACGACGCCTTGATGGGCGTCACGCAGGTCCTGCGCGGCGACGATCATCTGACCAACACGCCGCGCCAGCTGATGGTGCTCGATGCGCTCGGATTGCGGCGTCCGGGCTACGGCCACGTCGGTCTGCTGGTCGGCGCCGACGGCGCGCCGCTGTCGAAGCGCCACGGCAGCGCCAGCCTGCAGGAGTTCCGGCAGCGCGGCTTCTTGGGCGCGGCGCTGCAGAATCACCTGTTCCGCCTGGGCCACAGCGGCAACGCCGACGAATGGCTCGCGCCGGCGGACATGCCGCGCCATTTCCGTCCCGAGCATCTCGGCAAGGCGCCGGCGCGCTTCGACGAGGCGCAGCTCGTCCACTGGCAAAAAGAGACCATCGCGCGCATGTCGGCCGCCGAGATCGGCGCCTGGTTGAACATCGACGGCGGCGATCCGGTCGTGGAGCTGGTGCGCCACAACGTCGTGCTGCCGCCGGACGCCGCACCCTGGATCGCGGTGCTGCGCGGTGAACTGCCGGCGCCCGGAGAGGAGGAGCGGGGAATCCTCGCCGCCGCGGGACCCGCGTTCTTCGCCACCGCGGCCGCCGCGCTCGCGGAGTCGGGCGCGGACCTGAAGCGGCTGACGCGGCTGCTCGGCGAACGCACCGGCCGGCGTGGCGCGGATTTGTACAAACCGCTGCGGGTCGCGCTGACCGGATATACGCACGGGCCGGAGCTCGCGCCGCTGCTGCAGCTGATCGGAGTGGAGGCCGCGCGGCGGCGTCTGGAGAGTCATGCTTAAGATCCACAATTCGCTGACCGGCGCCAAGGAGGAGTTCCGGCCGATCCGCGCCGGCGAGGCGCGGATGTACGTCTGCGGCATCACCGTCTACGACCACATCCATCTCGGCCACGCGCGCATGCTCACGGTGTTCGACATGGTCCAGCGGTACCTGCGCGCCACCGGCCTCGCGGTCACCTACGTGCGCAACATCACCGACATCGACGACAAGATCATCGAGCGCGCCGCCGCCAACGGCGAGGACTGGTCCGCGCTCGCGCAGCGCTTCACCGCCACGATGCACGAGGATTGCGCCGCGCTCGGCCTCGATGCGCCGGACCTCGAGCCGCGGGCGACCGAATACATCGACGAGATCGTCGCGATGGTCGCGACGCTGATAGACAAGGGCTACGCCTACGTTGCGGCGGACGGCGACGTGATGTACGCGGTGCGCCGCTTCGCCGACTACGGCCGGCTGTCGGGCAAGAAGATCGACGACCTGCGGGCCGGCGCGCGCGTGCAGGTGGACGGCGCGAAGCTCGATCCGCTCGATTTCGTGCTGTGGAAGTCGGCCAAACCCGGCGAGCCGGCGTGGGATTCGCCCTGGGGCCGGGGCAGGCCCGGCTGGCACATCGAGTGCTCGGCGATGTCGACGAGCCTGCTCGGATGCCATTTCGACCTGCACGGCGGCGGCATGGACCTGAAATTTCCGCATCACGAGAATGAGATCGCCCAGTCCTGCGCGGCCTGCGGCCCGCCGTTCGTGAACCTGTGGATGCACAACGGCTTCGTGCGCATCAACGACGAGAAGATGTCGAAGTCGCTCGGCAATTTCTTCACGGTGCGCAGCGTGCTCGCGACGCTGCGCGACCCCGAGGTGCTGCGATTTTTCCTGATGAGCAGCCACTACCGGGGGCCGATCAATTATTCCGAGGCGCAGCTGCTTCAGGCCGACGAGACGCTGCTCGGCCTGTATCGCGCGCTCGCGGGCTCGGGGCCCGGGGGCCGCGCCGACCCGGCCGCGGTCGCGCGTCTGCGCGAGGCGATGGACGATGACTTCAACACGCCCGAGGCGCTCGCGGTCATGCAGGGCGTCGCCCGGGAATTGAACACCGCGAAGGCCGCGCGGCACGCGCAGGCAGCGGCCGACCAGGCGGCGACGTTGCGCGCGCAGGGCGCCGTGATGGGCCTGCTGCAGCAGGATCCCGAGGCCTATCTCAAGCGCGGCGTCGGCGCGCAGGGGTTGGCCGATGCACAAATCGACGCGCTCATGGAAGCGCGGCGCGCGGCGCGGGCGGCGAAGGATTTCGCCGCGGGCGACCGCATTCGCGAACAACTGGCCGCCGCCGGCATCGTCATCGAGGACAAACCGGGCGGCATCACGCAGTGGCGCCGCGCCTGAGCGACGGCCCGATGAACCGGCTCAGATGCCGAGCCGGTTCATCGCCGATTCCAGCGTGTTCTTCATCAGCATCGCGACCGTCATCGGTCCGACGCCGCCGGGGACCGGGGTGATCCAGGCCGCGCGACGCATCGCGCCGTCGAAATCGACATCCCCGCACAGTTTGCCGTCGGCCCCGCGGTTCATGCCGACGTCGATCACGAGGCTCCCGGGCTTGATCCACTCGCCGCGGATGATCCCGGGGCGGCCCACCGCGACGACCAGGATGTCGGCCTGCGCGACGAACGGCGCCAAGTCGCCGGTGAAGCGGTGACAGACGGTCACGGTGCCGCCCATCAACAGGAGCTCGAGGGCCATCGGCCGGCCGACGATGTTCGACGCGCCGATCACCACGCAATGGCGGCCCTTCGGCGAGATGCCGACGTGCTCGATCAGCTTGGTGACGCCGTACGGGGTGCAGGGGCGGATCAGCGGCACGCGCAGCGCGAGGCGCCCGACGTTGAAGGGATGGAAACCGTCGACGTCCTTCGCCGGGTCGATCTTCTCGATGATCAGGCTCTGTTCGATGTGCTGCGGCAGCGGCAGCTGCACCAGGATCCCGTCGATCACCGGGTCGCGGTTCAAGGACTCGATCAGCTGCACGAGTTCCTGGTGGGTGGTCGAGTACGGCAGGTCGTGCGCGATCGACACGATGCCCGACTCGACGCAGGCCTTGCGCTTGTTGCTGACATAGACGGCCGAGGCCGGATTATCGCCGACCATGATCACCGCGAGGCCCGGGCGGCGCAGCCCGCGGGCGACGGCGCGCTCGACCTCGTCCCGGACGTCGGCCTTGAATTTCGCGGCTATTGCTTTACCGTCAATGAGTTGCGCTGACATCGGGTTCCTCGGTCGATTGATCCGGCGGCGGATTTTCGCATAGTTCGCGCGCTAAATTGACGCGCCCATGCGTCCCTCGTATGATTCGCGTCCCCGAGCCGGCGTCACCGGCAGGCGGGCGTGCCGGGTAGGGTGTGATCGACGGCGGGGCATGGCGCAGTCTGGTAGCGCATCTGCTTTGGGAGCAGAGGGTCGGG
>JBBISV010000073.1:0-14741 GCA_037441085.1 Gammaproteobacteria bacterium
GCGTTGCTGCCGCGCCTGCTGGCGCGACCGGGCACGAGCTCCACGCTGCGGGCGGAGCTGCGCCGCAGCGCCGCGATCGGCGCGGCCTTGGATCACGACCCCGACGCGCCCGCCGCGTTTCGCGCGCTGGGACCCGGCCGCCTGGATCCGCTCGCCGCCGAATGGCGCGTGCGCGCGGCGCTGTGGAACGGCGATTTCGCGGACGCGCTCCGCGCGATCGAAGCCCTGCCACCGGACCTCGCGGCGCTGCCCCGCTGGCGCTATTGGTATGCGCGCGCGATCGCGGCGACCGCCGGCGAGGCTGCGGCGCGGCCGCTCTACGCCAAGATCGCGGGACTGAGAGACTATTACGGCTATCTCGCCGCCGACCGGCTGCACCGGCCGTACCGGCTGCACGCGCAGCCGGCCGTCCAGGACCGTCGGGCGCAGCGGCGGCTGGCGGCTCGGCCGGCGCTGATCCGCGCGCACGAACTGCTGCTGTGCGCGATGAACGATGAAGCCACCGCGGAATGGCGCGCGGCCCTGGCCGGCGCCGACGCCGCGACCCTGGTGCAGGCGGCTCAGCTGGCGGCGCGCTGGCATTGGTACATCCAATCCATCCTGAGCCTGAAGGCGGCGGACGATTGGGACGACCTGCGGCTGCGGTATCCACGCCCGTATCGCGCGGCGGTCATCGCGGCGCAACGGCGAACCCGCGTCCCGGCCGATTGGATACTGGCCGTGATGCGCCAGGAAAGCCTGTTCCGCAGCGACGCCGTGTCGTCCGCCGACGCGTTCGGCCTGATGCAGCTGCAGCCCGCGACCGCGGCCTTGGTGGCGCGGCACTGGCGCTTGCGGCGCCCCACGATGCAGGCGCTGTTCGACCCGCGCACCGCCGTGACCCTGGGAGCGGCCTATCTGCGCGACCTGCTGGACCGCTACGACGGCCAGCTCGCGCCGGGGCTCGCCGCTTACAATGCCGGACCCGCCGCGGTCGCACGATGGCTGCCGCGGGAGCCGATGGATGCCGACATCTGGATCGAGAACATCCCGTATGGCGAGACACGCGCTTATGTGCGTCAGATCATCGAGCACATCGTCGCATTCGCCTGGACGCGGGGCGCGCAGCCGCCGCGGCTCGCCCGGCTCCTGCCGCCGGTGCGCGCCCCCCTCGTCGAACCGGAGACCTGAGGAATGAACGAGTTCACGCACGCGATCACCCGCAGGCCGGGCGCGAATTTCGCCTCCGGACTCACCCAGGCGGATGCAGGGCCGCCGGACTTCACGCGCGCCCTCGCGCAGCACGACGCCTATTGCGAGGCGCTCGGCCGCTGCGGCCTCGCAGTCACGACGCTGCCGGCGGATCCCGCGTTCCCGGACGGCACCTTCGTCGAGGATGTCGCGGTCCTCACCGAGCGGACCGCCGTCGCCACCCGGCCGGGCGCGCCGTCGCGGCTGGGCGAGGTGCGCGCCGTCGTCGCAAGCCTCGGCGCGCTGCGGCCGTTGACGCACGCGATCGAGGCGCCGGGCACGCTCGACGGTGGCGACGTCTGCCAGGCCGGCGCGCATATGTTCGTGGGCATCTCCGCGCGGACGAACGTCGAAGGTGCGCGGCAGTACTGCGAGATCCTGCGCGGCGCCGGTCATACGGCATCGACCATCGACATCCGCGCGAACCCGATGCTGCTGCACCTGAAATCCGGCATCGCCTACCTCGGCGATGGGCGATTGCTGGTCGCCCCCGGCCTGCCGGTCTGCGAAAACCTGGCGAAATTCGAGATTCTGCGGGTATGCGCCGCCGAGGCCTATGCGGCGAACTGCGTACGCGTCAACGACCGCGTGTTGATCGCCGCGGGATATCCGCTGACTGCGGCGCTGTTGCGCGCCGGCGGTTACGACTGCCTGTCGCTCGACATGTCGGAGTTCCGCAAAATGGACGGCGGCTTGAGCTGTCTGTCGCTGCGCTTCGCGACCTAACAGGACCAAATTGGTCTTGATTGACGGCCGACTGCCTTGCCGTTGGCGATTCCTCAAGATTCCAGCCCGGCCGCCGATCAGAACGTTTGAAACAGACGACAAAGACGACCCACTCTCCATGGACGACATGACCCGGCCGCGCCTGCTCTGCGTCGATGACGACGGCGATCTGCTGCAAAGCCTCGCGCCGCATCTCGAGCCGTTCTACGACGTCGGCTTCGCGACCACCGCGATGCAGGGCCTGCGGCTGCTCGAGCAGCACCCGGACACGGCGGTGATCGTCTCGGACATGTTGATGCCGGGCATGGACGGCGTGAAATTCCTGGCCGCCACCCGGGCGATCGCCCCGGACGCGCGCCGCGTCCTGATGACCGGCTGCGGCGATCTGCACGCGGCGATGGCCGCCGTCAATGAGGGCCAGATCTGCCGGTTCGTCACCAAACCCTGCGAGATCGCGGCCCTGCGCGCCGCGATCGAATTCGCGGTCAACGAGTACCGCACGGAGATGGCCGGGCGCAGCGCCATCCGGCGCTTCGCGGTGCGTGACGCACTTCGCCAGGATCGGACCACCGGATTCGCCGGCCGCGACGGACTGCTCGAAACCCTGGCAAGACTCGGCGCCGCCGGGACGCCCGCGTCCGGTCGGGTCATGGTGCTCTACCTGTTGCGGGTGCACTTCATTCCGGCCTTCGCCGAGGACGGTGAAACGGCCGATGAGGAATTGATGATCGCGGAGGTCGCCGCGCGCCTGTCGATGCGCGCCGCGGGCGCGCGCTGCCTCGCCCGTTGGGACGCGTCCGGGCTTGTCGTCGTCGAGGAGGCCGGATCCGCCGCCGAGGGCGCGCTGAAACAACGCGGCCTGGAACTCTGCGAGGCGCTCACCAACGCCTGGGATGCGTCCGCCTGCATCACCATCCAGGTCCACGCCGGCATCGTGCTCGTCGGACAGGATGAGACCGGACCCCAGGCGTTGATGGCGCACGCGGAACTCGCCGTGCAGCGCGCGCGCGGCGCCGGCGCGGTCGGCGCATTCTTGTACACCGCCAAGGCCGGTGCACAGGCCGAGTATCACCGTGACCTCGTGCGCTCGCTGCGACGCGCGATCGCGGAAGAGAGTCTGGAACTGCACTATCAGCCGATCGTCGACATCGAATCGGGCGAAATCCACGCGATCGAGGCGCTCGCCCGCTGGCGGCATCCGCTGCACGGGCCGATCCCGCCGGGCGTGTTCATTCCGCTCGCGGAATCCGCCGGATTGATCGTGCCGTTCGGAGCCTGGGTGTTGCGCGAGGCCTGCCGCCGCGCGTACGCGTTGCGCGCCGACGGATTCGAGCGCGTCGCGGTCAACGTGTCGGTGATCCAGCTGCTCGACGACGGTTTCCTCTACAGCCTGTTCACCGCGCTTGACGAGAGCGGCCTGCCCGCGTCCGCGCTGGAGATGGAGGTCACCGAATCCGTGTTCGCGCACGACCTGGACCGCGTCCGCGCGATCCTGTCCGACGTGCGCGGGATGGGCATCACCGTCGTCATCGACGATTTCGGCACCGGCTACTCGTCCCTCGCCTACCTCAACGGCCTGCCCGCGGGCATCGTCAAGACCGACGCGAGCTTCCTGCGCGATTTCGAGCGCGGCGGCGAGGCGATCATCGGCGGCACCATCGACATGGCGCGAAAACTCGGGCTGCAAACGATCGTCGAGGGAGTGGAGACGCCGCAGATGCTCGCGCAGGCGCGCAGCGTCGGCGCCCGCCTCGCGCAGGGGTACCATTTCGCGCGGCCGATGCCGGCGGCCGAACTCGGCGCCTGGCGGGACCGTTGGCGCGCGACGCGGTCCGTCGGCGCCGCGCCGGCTCCCGCGGCCCGCCCGGCATGCAGCGCCGCCATCGGCGGCTGAGTCTCAGGTTTCGAGCAGCGCGGCGAACGCCGCCACCAGGTCGTCGAGGTCGTAGGGCTTCATCAAGAACGCCGCATCCGGCGGCAGAGCGCCGTCGCCGCGCAGAATCGCGGCGTCGAATCCCGATGTGAACAAAGTGCGGATCCCGGGATGCTGGGCGTGCGCGATCCGCGCGAGCTCCGGCCCGCCGAGACCGCCCGGCAGCACCACGTCGGTGAACAGCACGTCGATCGGCTCCGCGCCGTCGAGAATCCGGCGCGCGCTCTCGCCGCGATCGGCCGCCCAGACGCGGTAACCGAGGGCGCCCAGGCTCGCGGTCAGGGTCTCGCGCACCAGGGCGTTGTCCTCGACCAACAAGACCGACGGCGCCCGTTGCGGCCGCGGCGCCGGCGCCTCCGCGGGCGCCGCGGCGGGCCGCGACGCGATCCCGCTCAGGCGTCCCGTCAACACCCGACCGCGGTCCACGGCGCGCATGATCGCCTCCGCCTGCCGCGCCGACGGCGAGTCCGGCGCGAGCGCCGACGCGATCGAGTCGGCGTTCGCCAGCACCGCCATCAGCACGTTGTTGAGGTCGTGCGCGATGCGGCCCGTGTCGGTCGATTCGGCGGCGACCCGCATCCGGCCGCCGTCCGCGGTGCGCGTGCTCTCGACGCGCACCGTGCGGCCGCCGCTGACGTACTCGAAAGAACCGCGCCCGTCCTCGGACGGCGCCCAGGCGCCGTCGCGCGCGATTCCCTCGCGCTCGACCGCCGCCGCGACGACCGGCGCGAACCCCGCGCCGCGCAGCAGGAGTTCCCGGACCGCGGCGAACTCGGACTCGAAGCCGGCGTTCCAGTCGGCGAGCCGGCCCGCCGCATCGATGATCGCCGCGCTGACCGGCATCATGGGACTTCCGATCCCGCGGTGCGCGAATGTGCGAATGCGGGTGCCTGCTGCTGCGGCGGCGGTGCGACCGCGCGCTGCAGGCTCGCCAACGCCGTCGCCGGGTCGTCCACGTACTCGATCAAGGAAAGATCCTCGGGCGCGATGACCCCGTGGCGCACGAGGGCCTCGAAATTGATGATCTCCCGCCAATAGGCGCTGCCGTACAGGAGCACCGGGATCGGACTCGCGAGCTTGCGCGTCTGCGCGAGCGTGAGAATCTCGGTGAGTTCGTCGAGCGTGCCGAAACCGCCGGGAAACACCACGAGACCGCGCGCCAGGTGGGCGAACCAGAGTTTGCGCATGAAGAAATAATGGAATTCGAACACCAGGTCGGGCGTCACGTACGGGTTCGGCCTCTGCTCGTGCGGCAGGCTGATGTTCAGCCCGATGCTGCGGCCGCCGGCATCGGCGGCGCCGCGATTCGCCGCTTCCATGATGCCGCCGCCGCCGCCGGAACAGACCACGAAGCGGTCCTCCGGCGCAGCGAGGCTGCGTGACCACAAGGTGACCAGCCGCGCGAGTTCGCGCGCCTCGCCGTAGTAGCGCCCGAGCGGCCCGTCCTCGGCGAGCCGCGCCGAACCGAAGAACACGATCGTGCCGTGCACCCGCGCGCGCCGGAATGCCTCGAGCGGATCGAGGTACTCGGCGAGGATGCGCAGCGGCCGGGCCGCGTCGCTGTCGAGAAACGCCTGGTCGCGGTAGGCGATCCGGGGACGCTTGTCGGGCGGGCTCACGAGCTCGCCCCCGGCTTGAATGTGTCGCATGACTCGATGGTACCGGCCTCGAAGCCGCGCCGGAACCAGCGCATCCGCGCGGCCGGCGCGACCTGCGTGAAACTGTCCGGCACCGAGGTGTCCCGGTCGCGCCGCTGCAGCGTGTCGTTGCCGACCGCCGCCGCGGCCTGAAGGCCCTGCAGCGCGTCCTCGACGCCGAGCACCGGGTGGCCGGCGTTCGCGCGGGCGGCCCAGAGGCCGGCAAAGCAATCGGCCTGTCGTTCCATCCCGGCGGCGGGGCCGGTGATTCCCAGTAGATTCTGCACGTGGTGGCCGACCTCATGGGCGATGACGTAGATCTGTCCGTATGCGCCGGATGTGCCGAAATCGGTCGCCAATTGATGGAAGAACGCCAGATCGACGTAGAGCCGCCGGGTCCGCGGACAGTAGAACGGACCGGAGGCGGACCGCGTCGCGCCGCACGCGGCCGCGACCGGACCGGTGTACAGGACGAGGTCGGGCGCGACGTAGCGGCGGCCGAGCCCCTGGAAATAGGCCGCCCAGACCGTGGTGGTTTCGTCCAGCACGGCGCGCACGAAGGCCGCCTGATGACCGCTTTCGCCGGGCTCAGGCGCCGCCGACGCCGCGATGCCGGTCGGGGCATAACCTTCGCCCGACACCGCGCGGATCAACGCGATCGGGTGAAGGTCCAGGAGACGGCCGGCAACCAACACGAGCACGGCGAGAACGCCGATGCCGGCGGCGCGCCGGAAGCCGGCGTTGCGGTCTTCCGCCGGGTTTGTGCGGCGGCGGCTGTCATCCGATCCCATCGGCGCTATCTTACCCGTGTTGCGGCACATTCCACAGGCGCGGGCCCCGCGCGCACGGCGGACGAGACACGATGAAATATCCCAACTGGCTACCGCCCGAAGGCACGCAGGTCCTGTTCGTGCTGTTCCTGTCGTTCCTGCTCGGTTTGGAGCGCGAAGAACACAAACGGCCGGACGACCGGTATTCGTTCGGCGGCGTGCGCACCTTTCCGCTGATCGGCCTGATCGGCTACGGGGTGGCGGTGGTCTCGGGCGGCAACCTCATGCTCCAGGCCGTGGGACTGGTCGTCGTCGCCGGATTCTTGATGCTGGCCTATTGGCACAAGCTCTCCTCCTCGGGCTACTCCGGGGTCACGACGGAGATGTCGGGAATCGCGACTTATCTGATCGGCACGCTCGTCTACCGCCAGGCCTTCTGGATCGCGACGACGCTGACCGTCGCGAGCATCCTGCTGCTCGAGATGAAGACGCGGCTGGAATCGCTCGCGCGGCGCATGGACACGACCGACCTCGTGACGCTCGCGAAATTCCTGCTGCTTGCGGCGGTGATCCTGCCCTTGCTGCCGGACCGGTTCTTCGGGCCGTTCCGCGTCAATCCCTTCGAGACCTGGCTGGTGGTGGTCGCGGTCAGCGGCGTCTCCTACGGCAGCTACGTGCTGCAACGCCTGTTGCGGGGCCGCGGCGGCATCGTGCTCGCCGCGCTGCTCGGCGGCGCATACTCATCCACGGTGACGACGATCGTGATCGCCCGCCGCTCGGCCGCGGATGCCCGTCCGCACCTGTCCGCGGGGGCCGCGCTGATGGCCTCGGGCATGATGTATTTGCGGCTCGCGGGACTCCTCGCCTTGTTCAACCGGTCGCTGATGACCCGTCTCGCCGTCCCGTTCCTCGCGCTGGCGGCGATCGCGCTGTCCGGCGGTTGGCTGTGGTCGCGGCGACCGGACCCCTCGACCGCCGCGCCGGTCGACGGCTTCGCCGGCAAGAATCCGCTGGAGGTGGGCACGGCGCTGTTGTTCGCGACGCTGTTCGTCGCGATGCTGATCGCGACCGCGCTCGCGGTCCGCTATCTCGGCGACCTCGGCGTTTACTCGCTCGCCGGCATCATGGGGGTCACGGACGTCGACCCGTTCATCATGGGCCTGACCCAGTCCTCGCCGGTGCCCACGCCGTTGCCGGTCGCCGCCGGCGCGATCCTGATCGCCGCCGCGAGCAACAACGTCGTCAAGGGCCTCTACGCCTATGCTTGGTCCTCGCGGCGCGCCGGCATCGAAAGCCTGACGCTGCTGCTCACCCTCGGCGCGCTCGGATTGGTGCCGCTGCTGTGGTGACGCGGCGCACGCGCGGCCGCGGCGAATCGGGGTAAAATGGAAGTCCGGCACATTCAACCGCCGCCCGCTGCGGCGACATCACGGGAGCTGTCATGCGTAAATTCTTCCTGCCTCTGTTGGTCGGCGCGCTGATCGCCTTACCGGCATCGGCCGGCACGGAGTCCATGGGCACCACGGTCAAGCACGACGCGAAGGTGTTCGGCATCGCGGTCAAGCACACGGCCGTGAAGATCGGCCACGCGGCCAAGAAATTCGGCCTGCGGGTCGCCGCCGCGACCAAGCAGGGCGTGCGCGAAGTTCGCGCCAAGGACGCGGAACACTCGGACAAGTCGCCGCCGAAATGACCGGCGGCCCGGTCCCCTCAGGTCAGGCCGAGGTGAAAGAACAGGATCGCGGCGATTGAACTCACGCTGATGAACAGCCACAGGCACACGCCGGCGGCTGCGGTGCGCCAACCGACGGCGCGCAACGCGGCGCGCGACAATGCGGTGCCGATCAGGAACAGCACCAGGATCATGCCGCGCTCCGCGATCACCGCGAGCCGCGGCGACCAGGACGCGACCCACGGCGAGTAACTGCGCAGCAGCGAGGCGAGCAGGAACAGGCCGACGAACCAGGGCACCGCGATTTTCTTCGACGCGCCGCGGCGGTCGCCGCGGTCGCCTCGATCACCGCGGCCGCGGGCCGCGAACACCATCGTGAGCGGCACGATCCACAGGGTTCTCGACAGCTTCACGGCGGTCGCCGTCTGCAGCGCCTTCGGTCCGTAGGACAGGCCCGCGCCGACCACCGACGAGATGTCGTGGATCGCGACGCCCGCCCAGAGCCCGAACTGGCCCTGACCCAGATGCAGCAGGTGCCCGGCGATCGGAAACACGTACAGCGCCACTGCGTTCAGAAGGAATATCGTGCCGATCGACACGGCGATCTCCGCGCCGGACGCGCCGATCACCGTGCTCACGGCGGCGATGGCCGAACCGCCGCAGATCGCGGTGCCGACCGAGATCAGCGTCGCGGTCTTAGGCGACAGCGCGAGCCGCTTCCCGAGCCACCACCCCAGCCCCATCGTCGCCCCGATGGTGATCGCGGCGAACACCGAACCGTTCAAGCCGAGACGCAGCACCAACGGCAGGTTCATCGAAAAACCGAGCAGCACGACGCTCGCCTGCAGCAGCCATTTGGCGATGCCCTGAGTCCGGTGCACGAACGGGTTGCCGACCGTGAGCGCCAGCGCCATGCCGGCGAGCAACGCGAGCGGCGGCGACGCCCAGACGACCAGCGCGGCGCCGAGGACGATCAGAAATCCGAGCTTGCCGCGATCGATCCACATCCTTCACATGCTGGGACCGCCCCGAATATTCCGCAAAGACATTGTTTATATGCAATCCATATACTAAAGTTATGTGATGAATCGCAACCAACTGGCCCTGTTCCACGCGGTGGCCAAGGCGGGCGGCATCAGCCGCGGCGCCGTCGCCGCCCACGTGAGCCAGCCGGCCGTGTCGAAACAAATCGCCGAATTGGAATCCACGCTCGGCGTGCGCCTGCTCGACCGGCTGCCGCGCGGCTGCCGGCTCACGGAAGCGGGCCGGATCCTGTTCGACTATGCGGAGCGCTGGCGCGCGCTCGAAGGCGACGCCGAACGGGCGATCGACGAGTACAGGGGACTGAAGCGCGGCCGGCTCGCGGTCGGCGCGAGCCTCACCATCGGCGCCTACCTGCTGCCGCCGGTGATCGCGGACTTCCATCGCAAGTTCCCGCCGGTGGACGTCAGCCTGGAGATCGCAAACACCGAACAAATCGAGCGCGCGCTGCTCGCGGGACGGATCGACGTCGGATTGACCGAAGGACCGCTCGATTCGGAGGAACTCGACTCGACGGTGTTCTTTCAGGACGTCCTGGTGCCGATCGCGCCGGCCGGACACCGGCTGGCCGCGCGCAGGTCGCTGACGCTGCGGGAGGTCGCGAGCGAGCCCTTCCTGATGCGCGAGGCGGGATCGGGCACTCGCGCCGTCGTCGAACGCGCCCTCGCCCGCCATGGCGTCGAGGTCACGCCCTTCCTGTCGCTCGCGAGTCCCGAGGCGATCAAGAATTCCGTCGCGGCGGGGCTCGGCATCGCCGTCGTCTCCCGGCTGATCGTCGAGGCCGAGCTGCGCCGCGGATCGCTGGTGATCCTGCCGGTCGCGGAGCTCGCGATCCCGCGACCCTTGCGGCTGCGGCGCCTGCGCGGCCGCGGCGAAAGCCCGGTGCTCGCCGAATTCCTCAAGGAACTGGCGGCGCACGGCCGGGCGCCCGCCGCCGCGGCCTGAAGGCTCAGGCCGCCGGAGCCGCCGGCTTGCGCGCGATGCTGGTCGCCATCGTCACGATCGACGCCAGGTCGCTCAGGTTCGCCGGCACCACGAGCGTCGTGCCGGTTTGCGCGAGCTTGCCGAACTGTTTCACGTATTCCTCGCCGATTCGCAGCTGCATCGCCTCGATGCCGCCGCGATCCGACAGCGCGATGCCGACCTGACGCAGGCCCTCGGCGGTGGCGGTCGCGACCGCGAGAATCGCCTGCGCCTGGCCCTCGGCCTCGTTGATCTGTTGCTGCTTGTTCGCCTCGGACTGTTTGATCACGCGCTGCTTGTCGCCCTCGGCCGTGTTGATCTTCGCGTCGCGCTCGCCTTCGGACGTCAGCACCACGGCGCGCTTCTCGCGCTCGGCGCGCATCTGTTTCTCCATCGCGGACAGCACGTCCTTGGGCGGCGTGATGTTCTTGATTTCGTAGCGCAGCACCTTGACGCCCCACGGCGCCGAGGCCTTGTCGAGCTCGGCGACCACGTTGGCGTTGATGACGCCGCGCGCCTCGAAGGTGCGGTCGAGCTCGATCTTGCCGATTTCGCTGCGCAGCGTCGTCTGCGCGAGCTGGGCGATCGCGAATCCGTAGTTGGTGATGCCGTAAGAGGCGAGGTGCGGATCGAGGACCTGCATGTAGAGGACGCCGTCCACTCCGACCTGCACATTGTCGCGCGTGATGCAGATCTGTTCGGGGATGTCGATCGCGATTTCCTTCAAGCTGTGCCGGTACGCGACCTTCTCGACGAAGGGGATCAGGATGTGGAAGCCGGCCTGCAGCGTGCGGCTGTACTTGCCGAGGTATTCGACCACGAAGGCGCTCTGTTGGGGCACGACGGTCGCGGTCTTCGCGAGCATGATGACGACGACGACGGCGATGGCGATGACCAGATAACTGATCGAGATGTCCAAGGAAGGCTCCTCACGTTGCGGGACGGCCGCGATTGGCCTCGATTCTACTCCTCGCCGTGGACGACGAGCGTCAGACCCTCGACCCTGGCGATGCGCGCTTTCGAACCCGCGGCGATCGCCGCGCGGCCGCCGTTGACGGCGCTCCAGCTGCTGCCACGGAACTCGACCCGGCAGGTTTCGCCGGGCGCGAGTTCGGCCGGAATCAGGATCGTCTCGCCGGCGGGCCCGCCCCGGAGCGGCGGCAGGTTGCGGCGCATGCGCTCGTAGATGCGCTTGCGGAACGTGGTCATCGACAGCACCGCGAGCAGCAGGAAGACCAGCCACTGCAGCCAGTCGGCCCGGACGATGCCGGCGCGCAGCAACGCGCCGACCACGAACGCCGATGCGCCGACGAAGACCAGATAGAACTGGGCATTGACGACCGACATCTCGGCGCCGAGGAGCACGGCCCCCACGGCGATCCACGCCCACCATTGCATCTGTCGAGACCCCCCGCCCGCCGGTGTTCTCAGCGCTTCATCGCGTCGAAGAACTCGGCGTTCGTTTTCGTGTCCTTCATCTTGTCGAGCAGGAACTCGATCGCCGCCAGCTCGTCCATCGGATGCAGCAGCTTGCGCAGGATCCACATCTTCGACAGCTCAGCCGGATCTGTGATCAGCTCTTCCTTGCGCGTTCCCGAACGGTTGATGTTGATCGACGGGAACGTGCGTTTCTCGGCGATGCGGCGGTCCAGATGGATTTCCGAATTACCGGTGCCCTTGAACTCCTCGAAGATCACGTCGTCCATCTTCGATCCGGTGTCGACGAGCGCCGTCGCCAGGATCGTGAGGCTGCCGCCCTCCTCGATGTTGCGCGCGGCCCCGAAGAAGCGCTTCGGACGCTGCAGCGCGTTCGCATCGACGCCGCCGGTGAGCACCTTGCCGGAACTCGGCACCACGGTGTTGTAGGCGCGCGCGAGGCGCGTGATGGAGTCGAGCAGGATCACGACGTCCTTCTTGTGCTCCACCAGGCGCTTGGCCTTCTCGATCACCATTTCGGCCACCTGCACGTGGCGGCTCGCCGGTTCGTCGAAGGTGGAGGAGACGACCTCGCCCTTGACGGTGCGGGCCATCTCGGTGACTTCCTCGGGCCGCTCGTCGATCAGCAGCACGATCAGGTAGCACTCGGGATGATTGGCCGTGATCGCGGTGGCGATGTTCTGCAGCAGCATGGTCTTGCCGGCCTTGGGCGGCGAGACGATCAGGCCGCGCTGACCCTTGCCGATCGGCGCGACCAGGTCGATCGCGCGCGCGGTGAGGTCCTCGGTCGAGCCGTTGCCGCGCTCGAGCTTCAGCCGCTCGGTCGGGTGCAGCGGCGTGAGGTTCTCGAACAGCACCTTGCCGCGGGAACTCTCGGGCGAGTCGAAATTGATTTCGCCGACCTTCAGCAGCGCAAAATAGCGCTCCCCGTCCTTCGGCGGACGGATCAGGCCGGAGATGGAGTCGCCGGTGCGCAGGTTGAAGCGACGGATCTGGCTCGGGCTGACGTAGATGTCGTCGGGCCCGGCGAGATAGCTGGAATCCGAGGAGCGCAGGAAGCCGAATCCGTCCTGGAGAATCTCCAGCACGCCGTCCCCGTAGATGTCCTCGCCCTTGCGCGCATGCGCCTTCAGCACGCCGAAGATGATGTCCTGCTTGCGCGAGCGGCCCATGTTCTCGAGACCCATCGTCTCGGCGAGCTTCACCAGGTCGCTGATCGGGCGCTTTTTCAGCTCGGTCAGGTTCATCGAACTGCGGCTGCGCGCGAGGTCCGTCGGCGCGATGATCTCCAGGTCGTCGCCGCCCTCCGGCAGGTCGCCGTAGTCTTCCTGCGGCGGCCGTCCGCCGTTGGTGTTGCCATTGCGCTGCCGGTTGGAGCGGTTCGACCGCCCCCCGCCGCCGCCGCCCTGACCGCCGCCGCCCTGACCGCCCTGGCCGCCGCGGGATTGATTGCCCAGGTAGCCTCTCACAGGTTGGTGTCCAGGAAGGCGGCGAGCTGCGACTTGGTCACCGCGCCCACTTTCTGCGCCTCGACCGTGCCGTTCTTGAACAGGATCAGCGTCGGAATGCCGCGAATGTTGAATTTCGGCGGCGTCGCGGGATTCTCGTCGATATTGAGCTTCGCGACGCGTACCTTGTCCTTGTACTGTTCGGCGATCTCGTCGAGGATCGGGGCGATCATCTTGCACGGACCGCACCATTCCGCCCAGAAATCGAGCAGCACGGGGCGGTCGGCTTTCAGCACGTCCTTGTCGAAAGTCGCATCGCTGGTATGGACGATACTTGAGTTACTCACTGCGGAATGTCCTCCTTTTGGAGCTTCATGCGGGGTTGCGCGAGGTGGTTTTTTCGGAAACAGAGGGTCCAGAACTCGCGCGAAGTGACGATGCGCGGCCGTTCGGGCACAATACAGCGGCTTTAAGAGGTGTTGATTACCTTAGCAGGGTGCCGTGATACGGTTGATGGGAGCGGAAAGTCCGGCTCCGGAATGCCCGTATTGTTAACCGGTCGCCCACCATTTTGCAAGTTCCCGCGCAGTCATCGAGTAAAAATGTCAGACGCCCATCTCAGTCAGCTTACGTTCGATTCCCTCACCGTCGCCGAATCCTTGAAGCGGGGCATAGCCGAACTCGGCTTCACCCGCTGCACGCCGATTCAGGCGCAAACCCTGCCCGAGGCGCTAGCCGGCCACGACGTCGCCGGGCAGGCGCAGACCGGCACCGGCAAGACGGCCGCCTTCCTGGTCGCGCTGTTCAACCGCCTGTTGGTGGAACCGGGCTCGCCGAATCGGCCGCGATCGGCGCCGCGGGCGATCGTGATTGCGCCGACGCGCGAACTCGCGGTGCAGATCCACTCCGACGCGCTCGCCATCGGCAAGTACACGGGCCTTTCGCTCGCGATCGTGTTCGGCGGAGTCGACTACGAGAAACAACGGCGCACGCTCGAGGAAGGCGTGGATGTGCTGATCGGCACGCCCGGCCGCATCATCGACTATTTCAAGCAACAGGTGTTCGACCTGCGCCATATCCAGGTCGCGGTGCTCGACGAGGCGGACCGGATGTTCGACCTCGGCTTCATCAAGGACATCCGCTTCATCCTGCGCCGCCTGCCGCACCCGACGCTGCGCCTGAACATGATGTTCTCGGCGACGCTCTCCCACCGGGTCATGGAGCTCGCTTATGAGCACATGAACAACCCGGTGCTGATCCGCATCGAACCGGACAAGATGACCGTCGACCGCGTGCGGCAGGTGCTGTATTTCCCCTCCACCGAGGAGAAGATACCGCTGCTGATCGGCCTGCTGCGCCGCATGGACGCGACCCGCACGATGGTGTTCGTCAACACGCGCCGCATGGCCGAGACGCTCGAACGCACGCTGCTCGCGAACAATTTCGTCGCCCAGGGCTTGTCGGGCGACGTGCCGCAGACCAAGCGGCTGAAGATGATGCGCGATTTCCACGAGGGCGCGGTCGCGGTGTTGATCGCAACCGACGTGGCCTCGCGTGGATTGCACATTCCGGACGTCAGCCATGTGTTCAATTTCGATCTGCCGAACGACGCGGAGGATTACGTGCACCGCATCGGCCGGACCGCGCGCGCGGGCGCCGAAGGCGATGCGATCAGCTTCGGCTGCGAGGAGTACGCGATTTCGCTGCCGGACATCGAGCGCTACATCGGACACCAGATTCCGCGCGCGGCGATCGTCGCCGGGGACCTGGCGCCGGTGATCGCACCGCCGCCGGCGGAATGGCGCGAGCGCGCGCCGCGCCATGGCGGCCCGCGCAGCGGCGGTTCACGCCCCCTTCCGGCCAGGACGATACCGAGGCACACCG
>JBBISV010000074.1:0-14658 GCA_037441085.1 Gammaproteobacteria bacterium
GGCGGCCCAGTCGCTCCTACGCCGAGCGCATCGAGATACTCGACGACGTGTACTGCGAGGCGAAGCGCGACCCGCGTCTGCAGCTGCCGCCGGACCTGATTCTCGCGATGATCGCGGTCGAGAGCCGCTTCAACCAGTTCGCGGTCTCGCGCGTCGGCGCGGTCGGCCTGATGCAGGTCATGCCGTTCTGGCCGAAACAGCTCGGCGTCGCCAACCGCCTGGTGCGCATCGGCGCGAACATCCGCATCGGCTGCGAGATCCTGCGTTACTACCTGCGCGCGGAGCACCGCGACTGGATCCGGGCGCTGGAGCGCTACAACGGCAGCGACGGGCACATCGGCTACCCGGAACTGGTGATGTCGCGATGGCAGCGCGCGTGGCGCTTCTAGGGATTGTCCTCGGAGTCCGGCGCACGCTCGGAGTGGGACAAGGCCATCGCGGCGCGCCGCTTCGCCTCGAGCGCGGCATTGCGGGCGCGCGCGTACTCCTGGGCCTCCAGGTGCTTCTGGGCGCTCGCGATCTCCTGCTGCGCGGCCTGCAGGTCCTGCGGAGACCGCTCCGCCGCACCGGCAACCCGCGCCGCCTCGATGGCCTGACGGGCATCGCTCATCTCTTGGACGGGCGCGCCGCGGCAACCGACGAGGCACAAGATACCGAGCAACACTGCGATCGATCGGGGCATGGTCGATCGCGACACTAGCAACAGCCGCAAGGGCCGTCAAACACGGCCCCCGGGCTACAATGCGGCGCGGGCACGTTCGAGCGTTGCGCCGAAGCTGCAAAGCATGCACCACGACGGAAAAATTTCGAGTGAGACCACGATGAATGAAATTCTGGTTTTGTATTATTCGCGCCAAGGCAGCACCGCGGAGCTCGCCCGGCATGTCTGCCACGGGGTCGAGAGCGTGGCCGGCATGCGCGCCAGACTGCGCACCGTGCCGCCGGTCGGCCCGACGACCGAACGCCTCGATCCCCCGGTGCCGCCGGCGGGTCCGCCCTACGCCGAGCTCGCGGACCTCGAGACCTGCGCCGGACTCGTGCTCGGCAGCCCGACCCGATTCGGCAACATGGCCGCCCCGATGAAGGCCTTCATCGACGGCACCAGCGGCTTGTGGATGTCGGGCGCGCTCGTGGACAAGCCCGCGGCCGTGTTCACGTCGACGCAGACGATGCACGGCGGGCAGGAGTCGACACTGCTCAGCATGATGCTGCCGCTGTTGCACCATGGGATGCTGGTCGTCGGGCTGCCGTTTACGGAGCCCGCCCTGGGCACCACCCGCGCGGGCGGCACCCCGTACGGAGCGAGCCACGTTGCCGGGGTCAGCGGCGCGGGCGGCCTCGCGGACGGCGAACGCGATCTGGCGCGCGCGCTCGGCGCGCGCGTGGCGACCCTGGCCGCGAAGTTGCTGCCGCGTGAATGATCGCGCCCGGGCCTTTCGCCGCCTGACGATCGGCTTGTGGGCCGCGCTCGCCGCGAGTCTGTTCGGGTGGATCCTCGTGGGCTACCCCTGGCCGCTGTGCACCGTGGCGTCACTGCCGCTGCTGGCGCCGCTCCGGGGTCTGATGCGCGGCCGGCGCCACACCTACGCGTGGGCGACGCTGTTCGCGATCCCCTACCTCATGTTCGCGCTGACGGAGATTCTGTCCAATCCCGCGGCCCGCTGGGTGGCCGGCGCGAGCCTGCTGCTGGTGTTCGCGTGGTTCTGCGCTATGGTGGCTTTTCTGCGGGCTTCTCGAGCGCCGCGCGGATGAACGGCAGCGTCAGACGCCGCTGCGCCGCCAGCGAGGCGTCGTCGAGTGCGTCGAGCACCGCGAGCAGGGAGCACAAATCCCGCGTCGTGCGCTTCATCAGGTACTCGGCGCTCTCGACCGGCAGTTCCAGGCCGCGGCGCCGCGCGCGCCGGCGCAGCACCTCCACGCGGCCCGCCTCGTCCAGTTCGCGCACGTGGTAGACCGCGCAGGCGGCAGCCCGCGAGCGCCAGTCCTGAAGCACCCAGGGAAGCGAGCGCGGCGCGGCGCCCGCGGCGACGATCAAGCGCGTTCCGAGTTCGACCGACGCGTTGAACAGGCCGAACAGCGCCCGCTCCCACTGCGGATCCCCCGCGACCGCATCGGCATCGTCGATGCACAGAACCCCCGCCGTCTCGAAGCCGGCGAGCGCGTCCGCGGCGAGACCGGCGCCGCGCGCGAGCGGCAGGTAGGCGACGCCGGCCCGCGCGGCGGCGCAGGCGGCCTGCAGCAGGTGGGTCTTGCCGCAACCCGGCGCGCCCCAGAGCCACAACAGCGGCGCGGTCGCGGCCCGCAGCACCGCGACCAGTTCGGCGTTGCCGCCCACGACGAAGCTGTCGAAACTCGCGTCGTCGCGCAGTTTCACGCCGAGCGCAAGCTGTCTCATGGTTCCAGGCCGTCGCGGCGCGATCGCCGTGCCGCCCTGCCCGCATAAGTCATCACATAGTCGAGTCCGCTGACGGCGGCGACCACGAACACCAGCGCGCCGAGCCCGGTCACGAACCAGGCCCGCGGCCAGCCCGCGGCGAGCCGCGCGACCGCGCTCGACGCGAACAGCAGCTGCAGCAGGGTGTTGATCTTGCTGAGCACGGTCGGCCGGATCGGCAGCCGGCCGACGCGCGCCCGGTAGGCGAGCGCCCCGCCGACGATCACGAGGTCGCGGGCGACCACGGTCGCGGCGAGCCACACCGGCACGCTGCGCTGGATCGCGAGCGTGAGGAATATCGCCGCCAGCAGCAGTTTGTCGGCGGCGGGATCGAGCCACGCGCCGAGGCGCGTCTGCCAGCCGCAGCGCCTCGCCAGATAGCCGTCGGCCGCGTCGGACAGTGCGGCCGCGCCGAACAGCCCGATTGCCGCGGGCCAGTTACGCTGCCACAACGCCGCGGTGATCGGTGCGATCAACGCGATCCGAACCGCGGTGATCAGATTCGGCAGCTGGCGCAGCCGCAGAGTCACGCACGCACCCGTCGCGTCAGCGCCGCAGGTGATAGTGCAGTTCGGGCGCCGCACCCGGCGGGCCCGCGGCGACGGGCCCGGCGAGTGGAACGGCAACCGCGGCCTCACCCGTGCCGGTGCCGCTGCCGGTGCCGGCGTCCGAATCGGCCGCCAACATGCCGTTCAGCGCGAGCGTGCGCGTCAGCGGCGTGGCGCCGCCGCGCACCGCCAGCCTGAATTCGACCTGATCACCGTGCAAGGCGACGACGCCGACCTGGGAAACCATCGTCAGCGAACCGAACAAGCGCTGCACCTTGGCATAATCACGCAGATCGCGGATGCCGCCGACGGCGACGTCGACCGCCGTGGTGGTGCCGCTGACGGCGTACAGCGCCGCATAGGTGTCGGCGGCGAGATTCACGCCCTCGGCGGCGCCCGCCGCCTGGCCGATGTGGGTCTGGAACTGGAACAGCCACTCTATGTTCGCGCCGGCCGACTGGTCGGTCGCGGTGCCGATGATTTCGCCTTCGGCGCCATGGCGGCGTGCGATCCCGGCCAGCGTCTGCGGATTCGCGTGGATCAGCGAGGCGTAGTCCAGGTGCTCGGCCTGCAGATCCTGGACACCCGGCCACATGAGTTCGATTCCGCGCGCCTCGGCCGCGGCGTCGATCGCCGACTTCAGGTCCGACGCCGTGTCGCGGGTCACGACCGTGCCGCCGGTCGCCGCCGGCACGGTCAGCCAGACGAACGTGACGGGACGCGTCCGGCCCCAGACCGGCGCCCCGTTCTGCGTGAGCCAGCGCTCGATCGCCGCCCCGTCGAATCCGACGCTGAGCCGCCCGTCGGCCGCGTAGCGGTATTGTTGGACGTAACGGGCGGCTCCCGCCACCAAGCCGGCGAATGCCGGATCGTCGCCCGCCGTCCGCCGGCCCGTGACCCGGACCAGTTCGATTCTCATCGCCGCCGCGAATCCGGCCTCGCGGCCCGCCGCGGACCGGTCGGTGACCGGCACCATGACCCGATAGACGTCGGCGAACGCCGGGCGTGCGCCGGCCGCGGCCGTCGCCACACTGAATGCCACCCACAGCAGCGGGGTCCACGCGGATCGGAACAGTCGGAGGGAGCGATTTGAATTCATGATGTCTAATGCGCAGCAGGTTGGGAACGCTCGTGTAAAATACCATAGCCCGCCGACCCCCCGCGTCGGCCCATCCGCCGCCCGAAGGAAGCCTCATGACCGACCGCGCGCCCGTGACCTATCGCGACGCCGGCGTCGACATCGACGCCGGAGACGCGCTCGTGGAGCGGATCAAGCCGCACGTGCGGCGGACCCTGCGCCGCGAGGTGCAGGGCGGCCTCGGCGGCTTCGGCGCGCTGTTCGAGGTGCCGCTCGACCGGTACCGCAAACCGGTGCTGGTGTCGGGCACCGACGGCGTCGGCACGAAATTGCGGCTCGCGATCGACAGCGGCCGGCCGGACACGGTCGGCATCGACTTGGTCGCGATGTGCGCCAACGACGTGGTCGTCCAGGGCGCCGAGCCCCTGTTCTTCCTGGACTATTACGCGAGCGGCAAGCTCGACGTCGGCACCGCGGAACGGGTGATCGCCGGAATTGCCGAGGGCTGCGTCCAGGCGGGCTGCGCGCTCGTCGGCGGCGAAACGGCCGAGATGCCGGGCATGTACCACGGAAATGACTACGACCTCGCCGGCTTCTGCGTCGGCATCGTCGAGAAGGACGCGATTCTCGACGGCGGCGCGACCCGCCCGGGCGACGTCGTGATCGGCCTCGCCTCCTCCGGCCCGCATTCGAACGGATTCTCGCTGATCCGCCGCATCATCGAGCGCCGCGGCGCGGATTTGCGCGAACTCGTCGGCGGCGTGGCGCTCCTCGACCGGTTGATGGCGCCGACCCGGATCTACGTCAAGCCGATCCTGGAACTGCTGCGCCGGGTTCCGGTGCATGGAATCGCGCACATCACCGGCGGCGGGTTGGTCGACAATCTGCCGCGCGTGATCCCGGAGGGCATGGAAGTCGTGCTGCGGCGCGCGGCCTGGCCGCGGGATCCCGTGTTCGACTGGCTCCAGGAGAGCGGCAACGTCGACGAGGCGGAAATGCTGCGGGTGTTCAACTGCGGGATCGGCATGACGGTGCAGGTGCCCCCCGCCGACGCCGAGCGCGCGCTCGCGGCATTGCGCGCGAGCGGCGAGACGGCCATGGCGATCGGCGTGGTCCAGGCCGGCGGCCGCGGTGTCGTGATCGCGTGAATACGGCCACCGCGCGGGCCTCGGTCGTCGTGCTGATCTCGGGACGCGGGTCGAACATGCTGGCGCTGCTGCGCGGCGCCCGCGCCGCGGACTCACCCTACAGGGTGCGCGCGGTGATCGCCGACAAGCCCGGCGCACCCGGCCTGGGCGCGGCGCGGGACGCGGGCGTCGAGGCGCGCGTGGTCGCGCCGGCGCCGGGCGAGACGCGGGACGCCTACGACCGGCGCCTCGCCGCCGCGGTAGCCGAATACTCGCCGACGCTGGTCGTGCTCGCCGGCTTCATGCGTATTCTCTCGGGCGCGTTCGTCGACGCCTTCGCCGGCCGGCTGTTGAACGTTCACCCCTCGCTGCTGCCGAAGTATCCCGGACTGCACACGCACCGGCGCGCGCTCGAGGCCGGAGACCTCCGCCACGGCGCCACGGTGCATTTCGTGACCGCCGACCTCGACGCCGGGCCCGCGGTGATCCAAGCGGACCTCGAGCTGCGCGCCGGCGAGGACGAGGAGCGGCTGGGCGAACGCGTCCGCACGCTCGAACACCGCATGCTGCCGCTCGCGGTGCGCTGGTTCTGCGAAGGGCGCCTGACGTGGCGCGGCGGCCGCGCCTGGTTCGACGGAGCCGCGCTCGGCGCGCCGCTGCGGCTCGCCGACGTCGAGACCGCCCCATGCTGATTTTTCGACCGATCGCGGCCATCGTCCTCGCGGCCACCGTCCTCACCGCGCCGGCCGACGCGGCGCCGGCGGCGGACGCGGCATCGATCGCGCCGTTCAGCGCGCATTATGTCGCACAGTGGAAGAGCATCAGCGTCGGCAGCAGCGATCTCGTCCTGGCCGCGGACACCGCCCCGGGGCGCTACGTCTACACCTGGCGGATCACGGCTCGCGGCATCTTCCACCTCGTCTACAGTCACGACGTCGTCCAGAAGAGCTGGCTCCACATCGACGGGGACCGGGTCCTGCCGGACCGGTACGAGGCCGAGGACGGATCCTCGCGGCTGAAGCTCGAATTCGACCGGAGCGCCGGCCGCGTGCGGGGCGAGGTGTCGGGCAAGCCGGTCGACCTCGCGCTGAAGGACGGCACCCAGGATCTGATGTCGATCCAGATCCAGGTGATGCAGGACCTGAAGAACGGCGCGCTTGCGCCGAAGTTCTGGATCATCGACAAGGACCAGATCAAGGACTTCGACTACGCGATCGAGGGAAAGGCGCGGATAAACACCGCGCTCGGCGAGCTCGACACGCTGATCGTCACCAGCCGCCGCCCCGACGGCGACCGCGTGCTGCGCATGTGGTTCGCGCCGTCGCTCGGCTACATTCCGGTGCTGGCGCAGCGCACGCGCGCCGGCCGGGTCGAGTTCACGATGCGGATCCGGCGCCTGGAGCGCTGAACGCGCGCGGCCGTCAGGCCTTCGGCAGCGTCACGCCGCGCTGGCCCTGGTATTTGCCGCCGCGATCGCGATACGAGGTCTCGCACACCTCGTCCGACTCCAGGAACAGCATCTGCGCGACGCCCTCGTTGGCGTAGATTTTCGCCGGCAGCGGCGTCGTGTTCGAAAATTCCAGCGTCACGTGGCCCTCCCACTCCGGTTCCAGGGGCGTCACGTTGACGATGATCCCGCAGCGGGCGTAGGTCGACTTGCCGAGGCACACGGTGAGCACGCTGCGGGGAATCTTGAAGTACTCGACGGTGCTCGCCAGCGCGAAGGAATTCGGCGGGATGATGCAGACCGGACCCTTGAAATCGACGAAGGACTTCTCGTCGAAGCTCTTCGGGTCGACGATCGTCGAATTGATGTTCGTGAATATCTTGAATTCGGCGGCGCAGCGGACGTCGTAGCCGTAGCTCGACGTGCCGTAGGAGATGATCTTGCGGTCGTCCGCCATCCGCACCTGGGCGGGCGAGAACGGTTCGATCATGCCGTGCTCGGCCGCCATCCGGCGTATCCATCGATCGCTCTTGATGCTCATCAGGTCGCTTCGATGGTGATCTTCGGGAACGCGCGCGAATAATCCTTGTTCAAAAGGGCGAGCCGCGCCGCCGCACGCCGCGCCATCTGCAGGTACGCGCGCGCCTGGACGCCCTCGGGATCGGCAACCACGGTCGGATTGCCGCCGTCGGCGTCCTCGCGGATCCGCAGGTCGAGCGGCAGTTCGCCGAGCAGCGCGACGCCATATTGCGCCGCCATCCGCGCCCCGCCGCCGCTGCCGAACAGGTGCTCGACGTGACCGCAGGCCGAACAAACGTGCACGCTCATGTTCTCCACGACGCCGAGCACCCGAACCTCGACTTTCTCGAACATCTTCAAGCCCTTGCGCGCGTCCAGCAGGGCGATGTCCTGGGGCGTCGTGACGATGATCGCGCCGCTGACCGGCACGCGCTGGCTGAGCGTGAGCTGGATGTCGCCGGTGCCGGGCGGCATGTCGACGACCAGGTAATCCAGTCCGCCCCAATCCGTGTCGGTCAGCAGCTGCGTGAGCGCCTGGGTGACCATCGGGCCGCGCCACACCATCGGCTGCTCGGCGTCGATCATGAACCCGATCGACATCACCGCCACACCGTGCGCGTACAGCGGCGTCAGCCGCTTGCCGTCGACGCTGGTGGGCTTGCGCCCCGCCAATCCCATCATCAGCGGCTGACTCGGACCATAGATGTCCGCGTCCAACAGGCCCACCTTGGCGCCCTGGCGGGCCCAGGCGAGGGCCAGGTTGGCGGCCGTCGTCGATTTCCCGACGCCCCCCTTGCCGGAGGCGACCGCGACGATGTTCTTGACTCCCTCGAGCGGCTTCAGCGTTCTCTGCACGGCGTGGGGTATGATATCGGCGCGCAGGTCGAGCTTCAGCGCGGCCCCGCGCAGGACCGGTTCGAGATGTCCACGGAGGGATGGCAACAACTCATGCTCATAGCCGCCGCAGGGAAATCCCAATTTCAGCTCGACGCGCAGCGCGCCGCCGTCGAGGGACACGGCCGACACGGCCTTGGCCTCGTCCAGCGTGCATCCCAGATAGGGATCGACGAAGGATCCGGTCAGCTCGCGGGCGGCCTGTAGCGCGTTGGAATCTGGGTTCATAGTTGGCTGCGATTCTAGCGCAGCGCGCGGTTCCGCGCTTCAGGCTATGGCATAATATTTCTCCAGACAACGCGAATTCACCGCATGGCCCTGTTCGCAAATTATCGCGCCGACCGACTGATCGCCGACGTTCGGTCCAGCGGGAACCCGTCGGGTCCCGCCGCCCAAAAGGCCCTCGCCAAGCTCGTCGCGTTGGGCGCGGATGCGATCGACCCGCTGGTCGAGGCGCTCACCAACGCCGACAAGCACGAGATGATGGCCTACGTCGACGCCCTGTCACAGGTCATCGACGCGAAAACCCTGCCCGCGGTGCTCAAGGCGATGGCCGAGGCGAACAACCGCGCGGTCGCCGGCATCGCCTGGGCGCTGTCGTCCAGCCGCAGCTACCCGCCTTCGGCGCTGCTGGACGCGCTCGCCAAGCCGAACATGCCGAAGCAGTCGATCCTGGACGTGATCTCGAACCAGAAAACGCGGTTCTCGGTGCGCGAACTGCTGAACGCCGCGTACGCGCTCGAACCGAGCGAACGCACGGGCATATTCCGGATCATCGGCGAGATCGCCGACGTGTCGACCGCCGACGAACTCCTGGCGCGCATCGAGGGAAAAGACCCGGTCGTGCGGCTCCACATCATCAACGTGCTCGCCAACTTCAACCTGCCGAAGGTGCAGGAGGCGCTCCAGAAACAGCTCAAGGACCAGAGCAAGTTCATCCGCTCCGCGGCGCTCTCGGCGCTGTCGCGGATGGACGGACCGTTCGACATGGCGATGATCTGCGGGATGCTGCGAGACCCCGAGATCGAGGTCCAGAACAAGGCCGTCGAGCTCGTCGTGCGCGCCAACCACCCGGACACCGTCAAGTTCCTGATCGACGTGCTGAAGGACGAGAACGAGTACGCGCGCCGTGCGGCGGTCGAGGTGCTGAACGAGGTCGGAACGTCCAAGTCGGTCAAGTACCTGCTCGAGGTGATCGCCGACAGCGACTGGTGGGTGCGGACGCGCGCCGCCGACGCGCTCGGCAAGATCGGCGGGCCGCGCGTGGTCGAGGCGGTGCTCGAGCTCATCAAGGACGACAACCAGGACATCCGCCGCGCCGCGATCGAGATCCTGAACCAGACGAAGGACGAGCGCGCGATCGCGCAGCTGATCGAGGCCACCAAGGACCGCGACTGGTGGGTCAGCGAGCGCGCGGTCGACGCGCTCGCCGAAATCGGCAGCACCAAGGCCGTGCCGCGGCTCATCGAGATGCTCGCCGCGGGCGAGCCGAAGAGCCTGCCGACCGTGGTGCGGGCGCTCGGCAAGCTCGGCGACCAGAAGAACATCGACCAGGTGCTGCCGCTGCTTCAGCGGCCCGAGCCGCAGATCCGGGTCGAGGCGATCGCCGCGCTCGCCAAGCTCGCCGACGAACGGCGCGCGAACACGATCCGCACGCGCCTGCATTCGACCGCGAACGCCTCGGGGGAGGCGTCGATCATGCACGCCGCCGAGCGCGCGCTGACGGAGCTCGAGAACCGCTTCTCGACGCAGCAGCTCGCCGCCAACGAGCGCGCCGCGAAGATGCAGGAACAGTCCCGGACCCTGTTGATCGAGAACCAGGAAATCTCGAACATCGTCAAGCAACAGGACCAACAGACGGCGCGCCTGGACATCGCGACCCTGACGCCGGGCGACATCCTCGAGGGGCGCTACAAGTACATCGAGAAGATCGGCAAGGGCGCCTTCGGCACCGTGCTGCTGATGGAGGACACGATCGTCGAGGAGCGCCTGATCCTCAAGTTCCTGAACCCCAACGTCTCCACCGACGAGGAGATGATGAAGCGATTCGTGCACGAACTGCGCTACAGCCGCAAGATCACGCACAAGAACGTCATCCGCATCTACGATTTCCTCTACATCCGCGGCAATTACGCGATCTCGATGGAGTATTTCCCGTCGCACACGCTCGGCGCCGAGATCGTCAACGAAAAGCCGCTGCCGCTCGCGCGCGCGGCCAAGTTCGGCGTCGACATCGCGACCGGCATGGCGGTCGCGCACCAGGCCGGCATCGTGCACCGGGACTTGAAGCCCGCCAACGTGCTCATCGACGACGAGAGCCTGCTCAAGATCGTCGATTTCGGCGTCGCCGCGGCCCAGAGCCAGGGCGACACGCAGCTCACCAAGACCGGCTACGTGATCGGATCGCCGAAGTACATGGCGCCGGAACAGATCCTCGGCAAGAAGGTCGACGCGCGCGCCGACATCTACAGCCTCGGCGTCATCCTCTACGAGATGTTCTCCGGCATCCCGCCGTACAGCCGCGGCGACCACATGTCGGTGATGTACCAGCACGTCCAGGGCAAGGCGCGGCCGCCGATCGAGATCAACAAGGCGCTGCCGCGCGAAATCAACGATCTGGTGGTCAAGTGCATGGCCCTCGACAAGAACAAGCGCGTGCAGACCATGGACGAGCTGCGCGCCGAATTGGAGCGCTTCCTGTAGGGCCCCGGGGCCTGCGCGCTTGACGCAGGTCACGGTTATCGGGCCCGCGGGCCCCGCGGCCCTCGAAATTCCCGGCGGTTACGGGTAGCCTACGGGACTGATGGCCAGAATCGACTCGTTCCTCAAACTCGGCTTGGCGCAGGGCTGCTCGGACCTGCACCTCGCGGTCGGCGTGCCGCCGATGCTGCGCATGCACGGGGACCTGGTGCCCATCAAGTTCCGCAACCTCGGCGAGGGGGAGCTCGAGGGCTACATCACCGAGGTGCTGACCCCGACCCAGCTCGCGCACCTTCAGGGCGGCAACGACCTGGACTTCTCGTACGTCTCCGCCGACGGCGGGCGGTTCCGCGTCAACGTATTCCGCAAGGAAACCGGCATCGGCGCCGCGTTCCGCTCCATCCCGATGCGGATGCCGAGCATCGACCAGCTCGGGCTGCCGCCGATCGTGCGCAAGCTGTGCGACTATCACCAGGGCATGATCCTGGTCACCGGATCGACCGGAACGGGCAAGACGACCACGCTCGCGGCGATGATCGATCACCTGAACACGACCCGTGCCCTCAACATCATCAGCCTCGAGGACCCGATCGAGTTCGTACACCGCAGCAAGGCGAGCCAGGTGATCCAGCGCGAGCTCGGGACCCACCTGCCCTCCTTCGCCGAGGGCGTGCGCGCGGCGATGCGCGAGGACCCCGATGTGATCCTCGTCGGCGAATTGCGCGACGCCGAAACGATATCGATGGCGATGACGGCCGCCGAGACAGGCCATCTCGTGCTCGGCACGCTGCACACGACCAGCGCGACCAAGACGATCGACCGCGTCATCGACGCGCTGCCCACCGAGGAACGGGAACAGACCAAGAGCTTCCTGTCGCAGAGCCTGCTCGCCGTGATCACCCAGGTGCTGGTCAAAAGCCCCGATCAGCGCGCGCGCCGCGCGGTCTGCGAGGTCATGGTGGTCACCAAGGCCATCGCCAAGCTGATCATGACGGACCAGTCGCACCAGATCCCGAGCCAGCTGCAGATGGGCAAGGAATACGGCATGCAGCTGATGGACCAGGCGCTGATGGCCGCGATCACCGCCAAGGAGGTCGATCCGGACGACGCATACACCTATGCGCTCGACAAGCGCCAGTTCCAGCGCTTCACCAGCGACTTCGCGGGCGTTCCGAAGGCCGAAACCGCCTCCGGCGGTTGACGGAACGGGCCATGGCCGCGATCGACAGCTACCTGACCAGACTGCTGGAGAAGAAGGGCTCGGACCTGCACTTCATCGCCGGCGACCCGCCGCGGATCCGGCTCTACGGCGACCTGCAGGCCCTCGAACCCGAACCGCTGGAGGCGGAGAAGGTGAAGCGGCTGCTGTACGAGATCATGCCGAAGATCGCGGCGCAGCGTTTCGAGTCGAAGGACGGAACCGACTTCGCGCACAGCATCTCAGGCGTCGCGCGCTTCCGCGTCAACGTGATGCGCCAGCTGAACGGCATGGGCGCGGTGTTCCGCGCGATCCCCTCGACCGCGCGCACGATGGACGAGCTCGACCTGCCGCCCGCGGTGCGCGCCCTCGGCAACGCCAACAACGGCCTGATCCTCGTGACCGGCAAGACCGGGTCCGGAAAATCGACGACGCTCGCGGCGATGATCGACGACCTGAACGCGCGCACCAAGGGGCACATCCTGACGATCGAGGATCCGATCGAGTTCGTCCATACGCGCAAGAACTGCCTGATCAGCCAGCGCGAAATCGGCGTTCATGCGCCGTCCTTCGCGGCGGCGCTGCATTCGGCGCTGCGCGAGGATCCGGACGTGATCCTCGTCGGCGAGTTGCGCGACCTGGAGACCATGAGCATCGCGGTGACCGCCGCCGAAATGGGCATCCTGGTCATGGGCACGCTGCACACCAACGGCGCCGCGGCGACCGTCGACCGCATGGTCAACGTGTTCCCCTCCGACAAGCAGTCGCACGTACGCACGATGCTGTCGACGAGCCTGCGCGGAGTCGTTTCGCAGCAGCTCATCCCCCGCGCCGACAAGCAGGGCCGGGTCGCGGCGCTCGAGATCCTGGTGAACACGCCGGCGGTCGCGAACCTGATCCGTCAGGGCAAGATGGACCAGTTGGAGAACGCGATGCAGAGCGGCGGCTCCTTCGGCATGCGGACCATGGACACGGCGATCCAGCTGCTGCTCGAACAGCGGGCGATCACCGGCCGCGACGCGTTCAAGAAGGCGATCAACAAGGCCAGATTCGAAGCGTACCGCGAAGCCTCCTGAGCGCGGACTTGCGCAAACGGCGCCCCGCCCCCGGGGTCGGCGACGCCGTGGCATAATTGCCGGCTATGACCGCAAAACGCCGCATCCTCGTCACCAGCGCCCTGCCCTACGCCAACGGACCGATTCATCTCGGATACCTGCTCGAGGCCGTGCAAACCGACGTCTGGGTGCGCTTCCAGAAGCTGCGCGGGCACGAATGCCTGTATGTGTGCGCGGACGACACCCACGGAACGCCGATCATGCTCAAGGCGCAGGCGGAGGGGGTCACGCCTTCGACGCTGATCGAGCAGGTGCACGTCGACCATGCCCGCGACCTCGCCGACATGCTGATCGGCCTCGACAACTTCGGCTCGACGCACGCGGCGGCGAACGAGGCCGTGTGCCGGCGGATGTATCTTGCGTTGCGCGAGGCCGGACACATCGAGCGGCGCGTCATCCGCCAGGCTTACGACGCCAGCGCGAACATGTTTCTGCCGGACCGCTACGTCAAGGGAACCTGCCCCAACTGCGGGGCGGCCGACCAATACGGCGACAGCTGCGAGGTCTGCGGGGCCACGTACACGCCGGCCGACCTGAAGAACCCGGTTTCGGTGGTCAGCGGCACGACCCCGGTCGAGCGCGAGTCGGAGCATTACTTCTTCCGCCTCAGCGCGTTCGAGGAGCGGCTGAAAGCCTGGGTGCACAGCGGCGCGGTGCAGCAAAGCGTCGCTCACAAGCTGGAAGAATGGTTCTCGCAGGGACTGCAGGACTGGGACATCTCGCGCGACGCGCCGTATTTCGGCTTCGAGATTCCGGACGCGCCCGGAAAATACTTCTACGTCTGGTTCGACGCGCCGATCGGCTACCTGGGCAGCTTCACCGAGTACTGCGCCCGCTCGCAGGTCCGCTTCGACGATTTCTTCGCACCGGATTCCGGCGCGGAACTGCACCACTTCATCGGCAAGGACATCCTGTATTTCCACGCGCTGTTCTGGCCGGCCGTGCTCGAGGGAGCCGGCATGAGGCGACCGACCGGCGTTCACGCGCACGGCTTCGTGACGATCAACGGCCAGAAGATGTCCAAATCCCGCGGCACGTTCATCACCGCGCGCCGCTACCTGCAAAGCTTCCCGCCCGAATACCTGAGGTATTACTTCGCGGCCAAGCTCGGCCCCGGGATAGACGACCTCGACATGAATCTCGAGGAATTCGCCGCGCGCCTGAATTCCGACATCGTCGGCAAGCTCGTGAACATCGCGAGCCGCTGCGCCGGATTCATCGAAAAGAGCGCCGACGGCAGGCTCGCCGACGCCCTGCCGGACCCCGCGCTGTTCGCCGGGTTCGCGGCCGCCGGCGACGCGATCGCGGCCGCCTACGAAGGCCGCGACTACGCCGCGGCGATGCGCGAGATCATGGCGCTCGCCGACCGGGCGAACCAGTACATCGATCAGCGCAAACCCTGGCTGATCGCCCGGCGCGAGGATGGCCAGCCCGAGGTGCGGGCGGTGTGCACGCAGGGCTTGAACCTGTTCCGCAGCCTGATGATCTACCTGCAGCCGGTGCTGCCCGACATGGCGGACAAGGCGCGGCAATTCCTGCGGGAGACCGCCTGGACGTGGTCGTCGGCCGCCACCCCGCTGCTCGGCGCGCAAATCCAG
>JBBISV010000075.1:0-14565 GCA_037441085.1 Gammaproteobacteria bacterium
CGTGCGTCGCGGGCCTGTGGGTCGCGCGAGGCCACGGTACGGCCGGTGGCGGTGCCGCTGGTGTCGGCGGCGTGGACGGCGTGGGCGCCGCGGACGCCGCGGACGGCGGCAGGATCGGTGCGACCGATGCCGGCGGCGGTGGTGATGGCGGCGGCGTCACGGTCCGCTCCGGCGCCTTGGCGCAGCCCGCGAGCGCGCCCATCAGCAGGAATATCCGCAAGGCGCGGCGCGGCGCCGACGTCGTCATGCTCATGGAGACTCCGAACGGGGCCGTCCCCGATGGACCACCCCGACACAAGGATTCGCGCCCAGTGAATAACACAGCTCGGCCGGCCGGTCGATGGCCCAGATTGCGAAGTCCGCGCGCTTGCCGACCTCCAAGGTGCCTCGGTCCGGACCCAGGCCCAACGCAAGCGCCGCGTTGCGCGTCGCACCGGCCAACGCCTCCTCGGGTGTCAGCCCGAACAACGTGCAGGCCATCGCCAGCGCGAGCAACGGCGACGTACATGGAGAGGTGCCCGGATTGCAGTCGGTCGCCACCGCGATTCTGACGCCGGCGGCGCGCAAGGCCGCGACCGGCGGGGGGTGGTTCTGCCGCAACGTGAAGTACGCACAGGGCAACAACACCGCGACCGTGCCGCTCGAGGCCAGGGCCTCGATGCCGGTTGCATCCAGGAACTCCAGATGATCGGCGGACAGGGCGCGGTGCCGGGCCGCGAGGCCCGCCGCGCCGACGTCGCTCAACTGCCCGGCATGCACGTGGATCGGCAGGCCCAGCCGTCCGGCGGCGCCGAAGAACCGATCGGTTTCCTCCGTCGTGAACGCGATCGATTCGCAGAATGCATCCACCGCATCGGCGAGCCCCGCCGCCGCAATCGCCTCCATCCAAGGACCGCTCGCCGCATCGACGAACCCGCGCCGATCGTCGCGATACTCGACCGGCAGCGCGTGCAGGCCGAGGTAGGTGGTGCGCACCGACACCGGCAGTTCCTCGCCCAGCGCGCGGGCGACCTCCAACAGACGCCGCTCGCCCGCCAGCGAGAGCCCGTAGCCGGATTTGATCTCGATCGTCGTCACGCCTTCGGCCATCAACCGGCGGACGCGCGCGGCGGCCGCGGCACGCAATTCTACGGGTGCGGCATCTCGTGTCGCCCGCACGGTCGACTGGATCCCGCCGCCGGCCGCCGCGATCTGTTCGTAACTCGCGCCGAGCAGGCGCTGTTCGAATTCGGCCACGCGATTTCCGCCATAAACCAGGTGAGTGTGGCAATCGATCAATCCCGGGGTTATCCAGCAGCCGGTCACGTCGCGGACCGGAATATGCTGCGTTGCCGCAATCTGCGCCGCCTGCTGCGCCGGACCGATCCAGGCGATCCGGTCCTCGCGGGTTGCCAGCGCCGCGTGGTTCACGGCTCCATAAGGCGCCGCGTCGGGCACCATCGTCGCGAGATTCGCGCCGATCCAGACTTGGTCCCATTCGTGTCCGCCGTTCTGCCGCAAGTTCATTCACCGCCGGTTTGCCGTTCTTTCCATCATAAGGCAAGCTAGGTTACCTATACAGGTATAGTCAGGTCGATCGTATGACGCGACAATTTCGCTTGGACTGGGCGCTGCTGCCGACCGGGTGGGCGCGCGATGTGGTCGCGACCGTGTCGGCCGCGGGGATGCTGACCGGCGTCGAGGCCGGCGGCGTGCCGGCGGCGACCGCCGAACACGTCGCGGGATTCGTGCTGCCGGGAATGGCGAACGCCCACAGCCATGCGTTCCAGCGCGCGCTCGCCGGCGCCGCCGAGCGGCGCGCCACCAACCGCGACAGTTTCTGGACCTGGCGCAGCGCGATGTACGCGCTCGCCAACCGGCTGCACCCGGACGAACTGCAGATCATCGCCACGCAGCTGTTCATCGAGATGCTGAAGTCCGGATACACCTCCGTCGCCGAATTTCATTATCTCCACCGCGACCACGCGACGGCGGCCGGTACCGAACCGGGTCGCTTCGCGTTGTGGGACGCGGTGATTGCCGCGGCGCGCGCGACCGGCATAGGACTCACCTTTCTGCCGACGCTGTACCGTACCGGCGATTTCGGCGGCGTGCCGCTGCGACCGGAACAACGGCGCTTCGAACTGGAAGTGGACGAATACGTGGATGCGATCGCCGCGCGCATCGCCGCGGAACCGGACGGCGCCGGGTCGCCGCTGCGCACGGGCGCCGCTTTCCACAGTCTGCGCGCCGTGCCGCTGGAGGCGCTGCGGCACGCGGCGCAACGGCTCGCCACGATCGACGCCGGCATGCCGGTGCACATCCATGTGGCCGAACAGGCCCGGGAGGTCAAATCTTGCCTCGACGCGACCGGACGTCGTCCGATCGAACTGCTGCTTGACACCGGACTGGTCACCGACCGCTGGTGCCTGGTCCATTGCACTCACGCGACGTCGGCGGAACTCGCCGGGATCGCCGCGCTTGGCGCGGCGGTATGCGTGTCGATCAGCACGGAGGCGAACCTCGGCGACGGCTTCTTCGACGCGCCGCGGTTCGCGCGCGCGGGCGGCCGCCTCGCCATCGGCTCGGACAGTCAGAGCACGGTCGATCCCACCGAAGAACTTCGATGGCTGGAATACCAGCAGCGCTTGCGCCGTCGGCGCCGCATGGTGCTCGCGACCGCGGCCGAACCGCACACCGGAACCCGGTTGTGGTGCGCCGCGGCGCGCGATGGGGCTCGTGCGCTGGGACAGCCCACCGGCGAGATCGCGGTGGGCCGGCGTGCCGACTGGATCGCGCTCGATCCGGATCATCCGTCGATCGCGGGCGCCGCGCCGCAAGAAGCCGCCGATCGATTGGTGTTCGCCGGCGGCCGTTCCGCGATCCGCGACTGCCTGGTCGCCGGCCGCCGGGTCGTTGAGAACGGGCGCCACGCCCTGGAAGCGGCGGCAGCGGAGCGCTTCGCGGCCTTGATGCGCCGAATCGCCCCAGGTTGACCATAGTTGTCTATACAGCTTAAGCTGGGCCGCATGCACAAGCCGCTTTCCTCGCTGCAACCGCTTTATCTGCAGGTCAAGCGCCACATTATGGAGAACATCGGTTCCGGCAAGTGGACGCCGGCGCAGCGCGTGCCGTCGGAAAACGAGATCGTCAGATCCTTCGGCGTCTCGCGGATGACGGCCAACCGCGCGCTGCGCGAGCTGCGCGACGAAGGCGTGCTGGTGCGCGTCGCCGGAGTCGGCAGCTTCGTGGCGGACCGGCAGGCGCGCGCCCATCCGCTCGAGATTCGCAGCATCGCCGAGGAGATCCGGGAGCGCGGCGCCGCCCACCGCGCCGAGATCGTCGCGCTCGAGGGAGTGCGCGCGGCGGCCGCCCTCGCGCAGGATTTCGGCGTCCCGCCGCGCACCCTGCTGTACTCCTCCACCTTGGTTCATTACGAGGACGACCGGCCCGTTCAGCTCGAGGACCGCCACGTGCTCGCGCGCCTCGCGCCCGACTATCTGAAGGTCGACTTCAAACGCACCACGCCGCACGACTATCTGATGCGGACCGCGCCTTTGCAGGAGGCCGAGCACGTCCTGCGCGCCGTGATGCCGGACGCGCGCACCGCGAAACTGCTCGCGATGAAGCGCGGCGAACCGTGCCTACTCGTGATCCGGCGGACCTGGTCGGCAGGCGCCATCGCCTCCATCGCCAAACTTCAGTATCCCGGTTCCCGCTACGAACTATCCGGGCGTTTTCGCCCGTAAGGAAGCCACAGCCATGCAGACTCCACCGAAAAAACGTGTCATCCGCGCTCCCCGCGGCAGCGCGCTGACCGCGCGCGGCTGGACCACGGAGGCGCCGCTGCGAATGTTGATGAACAATCTCGATCCCGAGGTCGCGGAAAATCCGGATGAATTGGTGGTCTACGGCGGCATCGGCCGCGCCGCGCGCGACTGGAACGCCTACGACCGCATCGTCGAGACCCTTCGCGACCTGCGCGACGATGAAACGCTGCTGATCCAGTCGGGCAAGCCGGTCGGCGTGTTTCCCACGCACACGGACGCGCCGCGCGTGCTGATCGCGAACTCGAACCTCGTGCCGCATTGGGCGACCTGGGAGCACTTTCACGAACTGGACCGGCGCGGTCTGATGATGTTCGGGCAGATGACCGCCGGATCCTGGATCTACATCGGCAGTCAGGGCATCGTGCAGGGCACCTATGAAACCTTCGTCGAGATGGGACGCCGGCATTTCGGCGGTAACCTCGCCGGCAAATGGATTCTGACCGCCGGCTTGGGCGGCATGGGCGGCGCACAGCCGCTCGCCGCGACGATGGCGGGGGCGAACATGCTCGCCGTCGAATGCCGCCCGGAGCGCATCGCCAAGCGCCTGGAGACGGGTTATGTCGACGTGCAGGCCTCGTCGCTCGACGACGCGCTGGCGCGCCTGCAGGCTGCCGAACGGAGCGGCAAACCAACGTCGGTCGCCTTGCTCGGCAACATCATCGACGTGCTGGAGACGCTGCACGAGCGCGGCATCGCCCCCGACGCGCTGACGGACCAGACGTCGGCCCATGACCCGGTCAACGGCTACCTGCCGCGGGGCTGGAGCGTCGCCGATTGGGACGCACGGAGGACCGCCGATCCGGCCGGCACCGCCGTCGCCGCCAAGCGCTCGATGGCGCGGCACGTCGAACTGCTGCTGCGCTTCAAGGCGCAGGGCATGCCGGTGTTCGACTACGGCAACAATCTGCGCCAGGTCGCCCGGGATGAAGGCGTGGAACGCGCCTTCGACATCCCGGGATTCGTCCCCGAGTACATCCGTCCGCTGTTCTGCCGCGGCATCGGTCCGTTTCGCTGGGCGGCGCTGTCCGGAGACCCCGAGGACATCTACAAGACCGATGCGAAGGTCCGCGAGCTCATTCCGGACGATCCGCATCTGCACCATTGGCTCGACATGGCGCGTTCGCGCATCCAATTCCAGGGGCTGCCGGCGCGCATCTGCTGGGTCGGCCTCGGGCAACGGCACCGCCTCGGTCTCGCGTTCAACGAGATGGTCGCCCGCGGCGAACTGAAGGCGCCCGTGGTGATCGGACGCGACCACCTGGACTCCGGCTCCGTCGCGAGCCCCAATCGCGAAACCGAGGCCATGCGCGACGGCTCGGATGCGGTGTCCGATTGGCCCCTGCTCAACGCCCTGTTGAACACGGCGAGCGGCGCGACTTGGGTGTCGATTCATCATGGCGGTGGCGTCGGCATGGGCTACTCGCAGCACGCGGGCGTCGTGATCGTCTGCGACGGCACGGCGGCGGCGGCCAGGCGCGTGGCGCGCGTGCTGTGGAACGACCCGGCGACCGGCGTGATGCGCCACGCCGACGCCGGCTACGAGAGCGCCATCGAATGCGCGCGCGAACAGGGCCTGCGGCTGCCGATGATCGGGGTGGGCCGGTGAACGCCCCTTCCACGAGCCGCACGATCGAACTGCGCGCGGGTTCGCTGTCGCTGGCGCAGTTGCGGCGCATACACGAAGCTCCGGTCCGGCTGGTGCTGGACGACGCGGATTACGCCGGAATCGAGGCGTCCTGCGCGCTGGTCGAGCGCATCGTGGCCCGTGGCGACGCCGTTTACGGGATCAACACTGGCTTCGGCCTGCTGGCCCAGACCCGGATCCCGCCGGATCAACTGCAGGGGCTGCAGCGCAACCTGCTGCTGTCCCACGCGGCGGGCATCGGCGAACACCTTCCGGATGCGATCGTGCGCCTGGTGATGGTGCTGAAGATCAACGCGCTGGCACGCGGCCATTCGGGCATCAGCAGACGGCTGGTGGACGCGCTGATCGCGCTGGTCGGTCACGAGGTCTACCCCTTGATTCCGGCGCAGGGCTCGGTGGGCGCCTCCGGCGATCTGGCGCCCCTCGCCCACATGAGCCTCGCGCTGCTCGGCCACGGCGACGTGCGCGTCGGCGGCCGGATCGTTCCCGCCGCCGAGGGGCTGCGGCACGCCGGCCTCGAACCCATGAGTCTGCGGGCGAAGGAAGGCCTCGCGCTGATCAACGGCACACAGGTCTCGACCGCCCTGGCGTTGTCCGGACTGTTCGGCCTCGAGGACCTGTTCGCCGCCGCGATCGTCGCGGGCGCGATGTCGGTGGATGCGTTCAAGGGCAGCGACGCGCCGTTCGATCCGCGCATCCACGCCGCGCGCGGACAACCCGGACAGATCGTGGTCGCACGCGAATATCGGCGGTTGATCGCCGGCAGCGCGATCCGCGCATCGCACATCGACTGCACGCGCGTGCAGGATCCGTATTCGTTCCGCTGCCAGCCGCAGGTCATGGGCGCCTGCCTCGACCTGATCCGGGGCACCGCCGCGACGCTCACGATCGAGGCGAATGCCGTCACCGACAATCCCCTGTTGTTCACCGACAGCGGCGAGTCCTTGTCGGGTGGAAACTTCCACGCTGAACCGGTCGCGTTCGCGGCCGACACCATGGCCCTCGCGATCGCGGAGATCGGCAGCCTGTCGGAGCGCCGCGTCGCGGTGCTGGTCGATCCGAAGATGAGCGGCCTGCCGCCGTTCCTGGTCGAGAACAGCGGCCTCAACAGCGGCTTCATGATCGCGCAGGTCACCGCGGCGGCGCTGGTGGCCGAGAACAAGTCGATCGCCACGCCGTGCAGCATCGACTCCATTCCGACCTCGGCGAACCAGGAGGACCATGTCAGCATGGCGACCCACGGCGCCCGGCGCCTGGGCCGGATGCTGGACAACGCGGCCGCGGTGATCGGGGTCGAGCTGCTGGCGGCCGCGCAGGGCATCGACTTCCACCGGCCGGCGCGCTCGTCCGAGCCTCTCGAGGAAATGCACGCGGAGTTGCGCGCGCGGGTGCCGTTCTACTCGGCCGATCGTTATCTCTCGGCCGACATGCAGACCGCTCAATCCTGGGTGCGGTCCGGGCGGTTCGTCGACCTGCTGGACGGCATCCTGCCGTCCGGCGCGCGTCCATGAATTCGCAAGAGCCGGACATCCCCCTGTTCGAGACGGTCGAGGGCGCGGGACCGCTCGTGATCAGCATGCCGCACTCCGGCACCCATTTGCCGCCGGACATCGAGGCGCGGATCGATCCGTCGGCGCGGGACCTGCCAGACACGGACTGGTTCGTGCCGCGGCTGTACGAGTTCCACGACTCGCTGGACGCCTCCGTGATCCGCGCGACCCATTCGCGCTACGTCGTCGACCTCAACCGGCCGCCGGACGGCGCGCCGCTCTATCCGGGGCAGCGCGAAACCACGGTTTGTCCCGTCGAAACCTTCGACGGCGCGGCGCTCTACCAAGCCGGCGACGAGCCGGGGGCCGCGGAAATCGCCGTTCGCCTGCGGCGGTACTGGCTCCCGTACCACGACCGCCTGCGCGCGCTGATCGATGCACGGGTCGCGCGCCACGGCTGCTGCTTCCTATGGGACGCTCACTCCATCCTATCGTCGGTGCCGGCGCTGTTCGACGGACGGCTGCCCGACCTCAATCTCGGCACCGCCGGCGGCCGCAGTTGCCGGCCGGAAACGACGGCGCGTGTGGCCGCCGCGCTGCGGGCGCAGCGCGATTTCACGCACGTGATCGACGGCCGGTTCAAGGGCGGCTTCATCACGCGCCATTACGGCGATCCGGCGCGCGGCGTCGATGCCCTGCAGCTGGAAATCGCACAATCGGCCTATGTGCGCGAAGCGCGCGTGCCGCGCTTCGAACCGGAGCTCGCGGCACCGCTGATCGCGGTGCTGCGCACGCTGCTCGGCCGCCTGCTGGACCGCTGACCCGTCGAACCTCCGGCGCCCCGGCTCAGCCGCCGAGATTGAGCAGCGCGGCGTTGCCGCCCGTTGCCGTCGTATTGACCGTCAGGGTCCGCTCACCGGCGAAACGCGTCAGGTAATGCGGACCTCCGGCCTTCGGTCCCGTGCCGGACAAGCCGGTGCCGCCGAACGGCTGCACGCCGACGACCGCGCCGATCATGTTGCGGTTCACGTAGGTGTTGCCGGTGTTCGTGTCGGCGAACACGCGGCGCCAGAACGACTCCAGCCGCGTCTGCACGCCGAGCGTCAGCCCGTATCCGGTCAATCGGATCGCCTCGAGCACCTTGTCCACGTCGCGTGACCGGTAGCGCACGACGTGCAGCACCGGCCCGAACTCCTCTTGCGTGAGTTGCGCCGCCTCGCGCAGTTCGAACAGGTGGGGCGCGACGAACGTTCCGTGCGCTTGCGCCGCGGGCAGTTCGCAGGCCTTGATCAGGCGCGCCTCGGAGCGCAGGCGCGCGACGTGCGCCATCAGCTTGGCCGCCGCCGCCTCCGTGATCACGGGCCCGACGTCGGTCGACGGCTGCGCGGGATCGCCGATCACGAGCTCTTCCATTGCGCCCGCGATCATTTCGATGACGGTGTCGGCGACGTCTTCCTGGATGAACAGCAGGCGCAGCGCCGAACAGCGCTGTCCGGCGCTGAGGAACGCCGAATTGACGACATCGTCGACGACCTGTTCCGGCAGCGCGGTGGAATCGACGAGCATCGCGTTCATGCCGCCGGTTTCGGCGATCAGCGGCAATATGGCGCCGCTGCGGGCCGCCAGCGCCCGATTGATCAAGATGGCGGTCGCGGTGGATCCGGTCATCGCAACGCCCGCGAGCGCCGGATGCCGGAACGCGACCTCTCCGAATGCGCGCCCCGGCGAGGGCACGAACTGCAGGGCCTGCGGCGCGACGCCCGCCTCGTGCAGCAGCGCGACCATGCTCGCGGCGACCAGCGGCGTCGGCTCGGCCGGTTTGGCGACCACGGCGTTGCCGGCTGCGAGCGCCGCGGTCACCTGGCCGGTGAAAATCGCGAGCGGGAAATTCCAAGGGCTGATGCACGCGAACACGCCCCGTCCTTGCAGGGAAAATTCGTTCGATTCGCCGGTCGGCCCCACGAGGCGCGCGGGGCCCGAGAAATGCGTGCGTGCCTGCAGTGCGTAATAGCGGCAGAAATCCGCCGCCTCTCGCACCTCGGCGACCGCATCGGGAAGGGTTTTGCCGGCCTCGCGCACCAACAGCGCGAAAAACTCCGTGCGCCGCGCCTCGAGCAGTTCCGCAGCCCGCTCGAGCGCCGCGGCACGCGCCTCGCCGCCGCGGCGGTTCCACGCGACCTGGCCGCCGGCCGCCGCGTCGAATGCCTGTGATATCTCCCCCGCCGTCGCGTCGCGCATCCGCCCGACCAGCTCACGCCGGTCCGCGGGGTTCATGATGGCGAGGTCCCCGCCCGGACTCAGCCGGCCGTCGATGATCGGGCCGCCGCTCTGCACGTGGCCGCGCCGTGCGGCGATCGCCGCACAGAGGGATTGGAGGGCGGCCGGATTGCCGAAGTCGATGCCGCCGGAATTGCGCCGATCCGGATAGAGCCCGATCGGATTCGGAATCCGCGGATTCTGCGCCGATTCCAGGCGCTCGAGCTCCGTGATGGGGTCGCGCACGATCTCGCCGACCGCCACCTTCTCGTCCATGAAGCGGTTCACGAACGAGGTGTTGGCGCCGTTCTCGAGCAGCCTGCGGACCAGATAGGCCAGCAGGTCCTTGTGTTCGCCCACCGGCGCGTAGGCGCGGATCGGCGGAAAATTCTCGATTTGCCGGATGGCTTCGGCGTACAAAAGGCCGCCCATCCCGTGCAGGCGCTGAAACTCGTACAAGGCTCCGGCCGGCGCGATCTGCAGGATCGCGGCGATCGTGTGCGCGTTGTGGGTGGCGAACTGCGGGTAGATCGTTCCGGCGTGGTCGAACAGGCGCCCGGCGCAGGCCAGGTACGAGACGTCGGTCGTCACCTTGCGCGTGTACACCGGATAGCCGTCGAGGCCACGCTCCTGAGCCCGCTTGATTTCGCTGTCCCAGTACGCGCCCTTCACCAGTCGCACCGTCAGGCGACGTCCGGTCGCGCGCGCCAGCGCCCCGACCCAGTCGATGACGTCGGGCGCGCGCTTGCCGTAGGCCTGTACGGCGAGCCCGAGACCGGGCCAATCCCGGGTCGCGCTGTCGCGGCAGAGCGCCTCGATGACGGTCAGCGACAGATCGAGCCGATCGGCCTCCTCGGCGTCGATGGTCAGTTGAATGCCGGCCCGGGCGGCACGCTCCGCCAGCGCGCCGAGCCGCGGCATCAAGCGCGCCAGCACCCGCTCTTGCTGCGTCAGCAGGTAACGGGGCTCCAACGCGGACAGCTTGATCGAGATCGAGGAGGTTTCGTGCGGCGCCCGGCCCTTCGCGGCGGCACCGATCGCATCGATCGCGTGGGCGTAGGAATCGAAGTAGCGCTCGGCGTCCGGCAGGGTTCGGGCCCCCTCGCCCAGCATGTCGAACGAACAGAGGGCCAGTTCCTTCTCGGCGGCGCTGCGCTTCAGCGCCTCCTCGATCGTGCGGCCGACGACGAACTCGCCGCCGATGATCCGCATCGCGCGGCGCACCGCCAGGCGCACGACCGGTTCGCCCGCCTTGCGGGTCAGGGAGCGCATCCAGCCCGCGGCATCCGACCGGATCGCGGGATCGAGATCCAGGATGCCGCCGGTCAGCATGAGCCCCCAGGTGGAGGCGTTGACGAACAATGATTCCGACTTGCCGGCGTGGGACGACCAATCCGCGCCGGCGAGTTGCTCGGCGATGAGCCGGTCGGCGGTCGCATCGTCGGGAATCCGGAGCAAGGCCTCGGCGATGCACATCAACGCGATGCCTTCCTGATTGGAGAGGCCGAATTCCTGCAGGAACGCGTCCAGAAACGGCCGTTCGTCGCGGCGCGCGCGCGCGCCCTCGACCAGCGCGCCGGCCACCGCCACCGCGCGGTGCCGCGCGCCGCCGGTTAGTTCGACACTGCGCAGCAGCCGGGTGACCGAACCCTCCTCCGGGAACAGGGCGTGATCCCGTATCGATTGGCGCAGCGCCGCGAGATCGGGGTTCGCAGCCGGCTCGGAGGGGATTTTGGTCATGATGGGCCCCGTGATTTTTTTTCGTTCAGGATTCGCAAAACCTGGCGACGAACAACAGCTCGGCGCCGGATCGCCCGGGCGCGCAGCGCAGTTCCGCGGCGGTCGCGGACCGTTCGTGCACGGCCAGATCCCAGCGCCCGAGTTCGGCCGGCTCGAGCCCCGCCCCCTCGATCGCCATGCTGCCGCGGACGCAGACGAGGGCCATCGACTCACCCGCCGCGCAGCGCAGGGTCAATGGCGCCGACAGCCGTTCGACGCGCGCATCGACAGCGGCGATCGACCGGGCGGTCAGCAAATTCAGGTCGATGCAGGCGCCGCCGGCGAGTTCGCAGTCCGTTTGCAGGGCTCCGTCGAATTCCGCGAGATCACCCGGTTGGCGAAGGTCGGCGTGGCCGCCGTTGGCGAAGCGCAGTCGCAGGCCGTCACCCTGCAGCAGCACCATGTGGCGCCGATAGCCGGTGAAGTCCGAAAAAGGACCGGAAACCGCGATTTCCGCGACGCTGACGCGCCACAGATACCGCCCGGCGTCGGGCGGCACCCGGATCGCCTCGTGGGTGACGCCGGCCCCGTTCTTCCATGCGGATGTCGCGAACTGCGATCTGCGTATGACGCGCATGATGCTCGGACGTTGGAATCGAACCAGGCCGCCCCCTTGGGCGGGGACGGCCGGGCTCTTCGTTTGCCTCGTCGACTCAAGCCCTCATTCGGCCGATTCGGTGTCCCCCGCCGGCACCGTTTCCTCCGATTCGCTGATACCCCCGCCGACGTCCATGAAGTTGCGGCGCCGCGAATCGTCCGTCGAGCGGCGGCGGCGCGCGTGATACGCGAACCCGGTCCCCGCGGGAATCAGACGACCGACGATCACGTTTTCCTTCAAGCCGCGCAGGTCGTCCTTGAGCCCCCGGACGGCGGCCTCGGTGAGCACCCTGGTCGTTTCCTGGAACGAGGCGGCGGAGATGAACGACTCGGTCGCGAGCGAGGCCTTCGTGATGCCGAGCAGCAGCGGTTCCCAGGTGGACTCGCTCTTGCCCTCGGTCTTCTGCTTCGCGATGACGTCGAGCAGCCGGCCGCGGTCCATCTGCTCACCACGCAGCAGCGCGGAGTCGCCGGTGTCCAGCACCTCGATCTTGCGCAGCATCTGGCGGACGATGACTTCGATGTGCTTGTCGTTGATCTTCACGCCCTGCAGGCGGTACACGTCCTGGATCTCGCGCACCAGATAGTTGGCCAGCGCCTCGACGCCCTGCAGCCGCAGGATGTCGTGCGGGTTCGGCTCGCCGTCGGCGATGACCTCGCCCTTCTCGACCTGTTCGCCCTCGAACACGTTGAGATGGCGCCACTTGGGGATCAGTTCCTCGTACTTCTCGCCCTGCTGGTCGTTCGTGATGATCAGACGCCGCTTGCCCTTGGTCTCCTTGCCGAAGCTCACGGTGCCCGAGCGCTCCGCGAGGATCGCGGAATCCTTCGGCTTGCGCGCCTCGAACAGATCCGCGACCCGCGGCAGACCGCCGGTGATGTCGCGCGTCTTGGAGGATTCCTGCGGGATGCGCGCGATGATGTCGCCGACCGAGACCTTCGCGCCGTCCTCGAGGCTGACGATGGCGCCCGCGGGCAGCGCGTAGACCGCCGGGATGTCGGTGTTGGCGAACGTGACTTCCTTGCCTTTCGCGTTCGTCAGGCGCACGACCGGGCGCAGATCCTTGCCGCCGGAGCCGCGCTGCTTCGGATCGAGCACCACGGTGCTCGTCAGGCCGGTGACGTCGTCCACCTGGGTCGTGACGGTGATGCCGTCGACGAAGTCCTGGAACTTGATCATGCCCGCGACTTCCGTCACGACCGGATGGGTGTGCGGATCCCAGTTCGCGGTCGATTGACCGGCCGCGACGACGTCGCCGTCGTTCACGGTGATCGTCGCGCCGTAGGGGATCTTGTACCGTTCACGCTCCCGGCCGAACTCATCGACCACGCCGAGTTCGCCGGACCGCGACACCGCGACCAGATGTCCCCGTTCGTGGCGGACGGTCTTGATGTTGTGGAGACGGATCGTGCCCTTGCTCTTGACCTCCACGCCGTTCGCCGCGGCGGCCCGCGAGGCCGCGCCACCCACGTGGAACGTGCGCATGGTCAGCTGCGTGCCGGGCTCGCCGATCGACTGGGCGGCGATGACGCCGACCGCCTCGCCGATGTTGATCCGGTGACCGCGGCCGAGATCGCGGCCGTAGCATTGGGCGCAGACGCCGTAGCGCGTTTCGCAGGTGATTGGCGAACGCACCATGACCTGGTCGATACCCATCTTCTCGAGGAGCTTCACCAGCTTCTCGTCGATCAGGGTGCCGGCGACGACCAGCACCTCGCCGGTGGCGGCGACGACGACGTCCTCGGAGGCGACGCGCCCCAGGACCCGCTCGCCGAGACCCTCGACGACGTCCCCGCCTTCGACGATCGGCGTGATGGACAGGCCGTTGACGGTGCCGCAGTCGATCTCCGTCACCACCAGGTCCTGCGCCACGTCGACGAGACGGCGCGTGAGGTAGCCGGAGTTCGCGGTCTTCAACGCCGTGTCGGCGAGGCCCTTGCGCGCGCCGTGGGTCGAGATGAAGTATTGCAGCACGTTCAGGCCTTCACGGAAGTTCGCCGTGATCGGCGTCTCGATGATCGAGCCGTCTGGCTTCGCCATCAGGCCGCGCATGCCGGCGAGCTGACGGATCTGGGCGGCCGAACCGCGGGCGCCGGAATCCGCCATCATGAAGATCGAGTTGAACGACTTCTGCCGGACCTTGTTGCCCTTGGCGTCGGTCGTCTCCTCGGTGCCGAGCTTCTCCATCATCGCCTTGGCGACCTGGTCGTTGGTGCGCGACCAGATGTCCACGACCTTGTTGTAGCGTTCGCCGTTCGTCACCAAACCGGAGGAGAACTGCTCCTGGATCTCCTTCACCTCGCGTTCCGCGGTGGCGAGAATCTTGGTCTTCTGTTGCGGCACGACCATGTCGTCGACGCCGATCGACACGCCGGCTCGCGTGGCGTAGTGGAAGCCGGTGTACATCAGCTGGTCGGCGAAGACGACGGTCTCCTTCAGGCCGACGGTGCGGTAGCACATGTTGATGGTCCCGGAGATCGTCTTCTTCGTCATGTCCTGGTTGATCGCGTCGAACGACAGTCCGCGCGGCAGGATCTCGGACAGCAGAGCGCGGCCCACGGTCGTGTCGACGACCCGGATCTTCTCGATGAGCTCACCGCCCGCGACCGCGCGGACGTGCTCCGAGAGGCGCACCTTGACCTTGGCCTGCAGGTCCACATTGCGGCTCTCGTAGGCGCGGTGCACCTCAGGCACGTCGCCGAACATCATTCCCTCGCCCTTGGCGCCGACGCGCTCGCGGGTCATGTAGTACAGCCCGAGCACGACGTCCTGCGACGGCACGATGATCGGATCGCCGTTGGCCGGCGACAGGATGTTGTTGGACGACATCATCAGGGCCCGGGCCTCGAGCTGGGCCTCGATCGACAGCGGCACGTGGACCGCCATCTGGTCGCCGTCGAAGTCGGCGTTGAACGCGGTGCAGACCAGCGGATGCAGCTGGATCGCCTTGCCCTCGATCAGCACGGGCTCGAACGCCTGGATGCCGAG
>JBBISV010000076.1:0-14408 GCA_037441085.1 Gammaproteobacteria bacterium
GTCGGTCACCATTCCGGTCCGCCCCGACGGGAAGATCTCGTCCCCGCTGGTCGAGGATCTCGTCGCGGTCGGCAAGACGCCGGCCGAGCTCGCTCACGACATCGCAACTGCGCTGTCCGAATACGTCCGCAACCCGCAGGTGAACGTCATCGTCACCAATGCGACCAGCGCCTTCAGTCAGATCAAGGTCATCGGACAGGTCAAGTCGCCCCAGTCGATGGCATACCGTGAGGGGATGACGGTCCTCGATGTGGTGCTCGCATCCGGCGGGTTGACGGAATTCGCCGCCGGAAACCGCGCGAAGGTGCTTCGCAAGGACGACCAAGGGCGCCAGCAGACGATCAAGGTCAAGCTGGCGGACCTCGTGGCGAAGGGACGCATGAGCGAGAATGTGGCCCTCCGACCCGGCGACGTCGTGATGGTCCCGGAGGCTATTTTTTGAACCCGTTGCAGATTCACCGAGCGATTCGAGACATCCATGCATGACGCGATGGTGAGGGCCTTAGACGAGGTCCGCGGCAGCTGGCGCTTCCGCTGGTGGGCCCTCGGCGCCGCGTGGGTGGCGTGCGTGGCCGGCTGGGTCTACGTCATGGCGATGCCGAACGTATTCCGCGCGAGCGCGACCGTGTACGTCGACACGCAGTCGGCGCTGCGCCCGCTGCTGAAGGGCCTGGCGGTCGATCCCAACGTCGAGTCGAACCTGGCCATCGTTCGCCAGGCAATCCTCAGCCGCCGACACCTCGAGAAGGTCGCCCGGACGACGGACCTCGACCTGCGCGCCAAGACCCCGGAAGCGATGGAGCGACTGATCCAGAGCCTCGGGAGCCGGGTCGACATCTCGCCGGACGCTCGGGCGCGCAGTTCGGCGAGCGACGGGTTGTACACGATCTCGTTTCAGGACTTCAGCCGCCCCAAGAGCCTGGCCGTCGTGCAGAACCTGCTCGACTCGTTCGTCGAGGACACGCTGGGCAGCAAGCGTGTGGGCCAGGAGGACGCGCAGCGGTTTCTGCGCGAGCAGATCGCCGAGTACGAGCAGCGCCTGCGCGACTCGGAGGCGCGACTGTCGGATTTCAAGAAGCACAACGTCGGCGTGATGCCGAGCGATCGCGGCGATTACTTCGCGCGCCTGCAGGGCGAAATCACGGGCCTCGAGGCGGCCGAGGCGTCCCTGCGCCTCGCCGAGTCGCGGCGAGACGAGCTCAACCGCCAGCTCTCGGGCGAGGACCCGTTCATGTTCGGGATCGAATCGGGGAACGGCGACCGCGAAGCGGCGGGTGGCGGTGACCTCAACGAGCGTATCCACGAGCTGGAGCACCGCCGCGAGGATCTGCTGCTGCGCTACACGCCGAAGCATCCCGAGGTCATCGCCGTCGAGGACACGCTCAAGGAGCTGCGGCAGAAGCAGGCGGACGAAATGGAGCGGGCCCGCAAGACCAAGCATGCGTCTGGCTCGATGAGCAATTCGCTGCGCGCGAATCCGGTCTATCAGTCCATCATCGTCGATCAGAAGCGCGCCGAGGTCCAGATCGCCGAACTCCACCAGGACGTCGCCCAGCGGCAGACGCGGGTGAGCGAGTTGCGGCGGCTGGTGAATACCGTTCCGGAGGTCGAAGCCGAACTCGCGCGCCTGAATCGCGATTACGAGGTCACGCGCGGCCAGTACCAGGCGCTGCTGCAGCGGCTCGAGACCGCGCGGCTTTCGGAGGACGCGGACCGCACCGGCGTCGTCAAGTTCGAGATCATCGATCCACCGGCCGTGCCCTTCGAGCCGGTGGCGCCCAAGCGGGTCCAGCTGCTGGTCGGTGTGTTTGCGGCGAGCATCCTGCTGGGCTTCGCGGTCGCGTTCGCGCTGAACCGCCTGCGGCCGGTCTTCCACAACGCCAGATCGCTGGCCGAGGTCACCGGACTGCCCGTGCTCGGCGCGGTCACGCAGACGTGGCTCGCGCGTCGCCAGGCGGTTGCGCGCCGCGAGCTTGTGCTGTTTGCGGGCGGTACCGGGTTTCTGGTCGTGCTCTTTGCCGGGATCGTCGTGTGGCGCGACCTGGGCATCCGGCTGATCGAACGAATGAACGGGTGAGGTCTTCGTGAGTCTCGTCGAGAAGGCAATTCGCAAGATGCAGTTGGCGCAGTCGGCTGCCGTCTCCGGCTCGCCGGCGAGCGCCGTGGCGGATGCCGCCGTAGGGCCGTCCGTCGGTGAGCCGCTGCCGGTGCTGCGCCAGCCGGCGGCCGAGCCGTCAGCGGCCGGTCACCGGCGGGTGGGCATCCGGATCGACTTCAAGGCGTTGCGCGAAGCCGGCCTCCTGCCGCCGGTGGCGCAGGAGCGCGATCTCGCCGACCAGTACCGGGCGATCAAGCGCCCGCTGCTCAAGGCCGCGATCGGGGAAGACGCGGTGGCGAACAGCCAGGCCCGGCTGGTCATGCTGGCCAGCGCGCTGCCGAACGACGGCAAGACGTTTACCTGCATCAACCTGGCGCTCAGCCTGGCGCTCGAGAAGGACGTCTCCGTGCTGCTGGTCGACGCCGACGTCGCCAAGCCGCACATTAGCCGCGTGCTCGGCGTCGACAGCGAACCGGGTTTGCTGGATGTGCTCGCCGACCCGCGGCGGACGTCGGAATCGGCGATCCTGCCGACCGACATCCCACACCTCAGTTTCCTGCCGGCCGGCCTGCGTTCCGAGACCGCGACGGAGCTGCTCGGCAGCGAACGGATGACCGAGGTTCTCACCCGACTCGCCGACGCGGATCCGCGGCGGATCGTTCTTTTCGACTCCTCCCCCGTGTTGCTGACGAGCGAAGCAAAAGCGCTTGCGGCGCACGTCGGCCAGGTGGTCTTCGTCGTGTCGGCCGGCATCACGCCGCAGCACGCGCTCCAGGACGCCGTCGGGATGGTCGGCACCGGCCCGCGTATCAGCCTCATCCTGAATCAGGCGGATCTTTCCGGGCCGCTCGGGTATTACTATGGGCACCGTTACGGCTATGGCCAGCGTGATCCGGCCTAGCCGCGTCATCGGTTCGCCATCAGGACACAGGCAGAGCGGCGTATGAGTCCCGAAAGACTTGCAGCACCATTGCCCGTTGCCCTCGCGATCGCGGGCGTTCTGCTCTGGCCGCTCGGTGCGACCGCCGCCCAGGACACCTGGAGCGTCAGTGCCGGCGCCGAGCACACCGACAACATCAACCTCACCAGTACGAACGAGCAGGGCGCGCTGATTGAGTCCGCCGGCGCCCAGTTCGCGATTGACGACGTGCGGCCGAATTTCAGCGCCCAGGCGGTCGGCGACGTCACGTACCAGCACTATTCGATCCACGAGATCACCGACGGCTTCCTCGGCGGCGCCTACGGATCGCTGACGGTTCCGATCGTCGACAGGCATCTTACCTGGCTGGTCGACGATCACTTCGGCCAGATGGCGATCAACGTCCAGGCGGTCGATACCCCGGTCAACCGCCAGAATTTCAACATTTTTGCAACCGGCCCCAGTGTGACGCTGCCGCTGGCCGCGGCCACGGACCTGACTGCGCAGGCGCTTTGGACGAAGATGGACTACCAGCGCACGCTGGACGGCATGGAGCAATACTCCGGCAACCTGGCGCTCGTCGAGCACGTCAGCGCCGAGACCGCTGTCTCGGTCAATGCGTCGTCATCGCACTCGGTCATGGATCATCCGGCGCTGTGGCCGAATTTCGACATCCGCGCCGCCTACCTGCGCTACGACGCGATGCTGTCGCGGACCTCGGTCACGGCCGACGCAGGATACAGCGACGCCAAGACCGTTGGGCCGGCGGTTGGCGGCGCGCTGCTCAGGTTGCGCGTCTCGCGCAAGGTCGCCGCGCGCTCGACGTTCGCGATCAGCGTCGGCAAGGAGTTCTCCGATGCCGCGACGCAGGTCCAGCAGGATCAGACGTTCTTTCGACAGCTCAATGGTACAAGCCCGGTCGCCGCAGCCGGCGACCCCGTGAAGACCAAGTACGCCAACCTGCAGTGGGGAACGGCGTTTACGCGTACGAATTTCAATCTGTCCGCCGGGTATCACAAGGACGAGCACCTGATTCAGTACACGCTGAACCGCCGGTACGTGATGGGGACGGCCGATCTGTCGCGGCAGATCACTCCGACCTTCTCGGCGAGTGTCGGCGCATCGATGACGCAGAGCAACTTCGATACAACGCCGGCCGCGCTCGTGACGCGTGCGGTCAATGTCGGGGTCACTTGGCGGGTCAGCCACTCCGTGTCGCTCGACCTGCGCGGCTCGCGCGCTTCAGGCACCTCGACCGACCTCGGCCCCGACTTCCGGGAGAACCAGGTTTACCTCGGCATCCGTTACTCCGGAAGTGCCGGCCGCAAGGCGCAGTAGCCGCGCCGAGTACGCCCGGCCAGCGCGGCGTCGGCCCCCCGGCGCCGGCCGGGCCACCGCGCCGGCATCTGTGACGACGGTCGGTCGTCGGTGGCCGGCGCTATGGGAAGATGCCGCTAACCACCCCGCATTCGTGCGCCAACGGCCCCATTGAACAGTCATGTGTGAATCATGTGCGGAATAGTAGGCGTTGCCCGCAGGCGCGATGCACCGCCGGTCGAGGCGGCGGTCGTGCGCCGCATGGCCGACGCGATCGTGCACCGCGGGCCGGACGACGACGGCTTCTATAGCAGCGAGCAGGTGACACTTGGCATGCGTCGCCTGTCGATCATCGATCTCGCCGGCGGGCACCAGCCGATCGCGAACGAGGACGAGAGCCTCTGGCTCGTCTGCAACGGCGAAATCTACAACTACCGCGAGATCCGCGCCGACCTGCTCGCGCGTGGCCACCGCTTCCGGACCGGAAGCGACGTCGAGGTGCTGCTGCACCTTTACGAGGAGTTCGGCGAGCGCTTCCTCGAGCGCGTCTCCGGCATGTTCGCCGTCGCACTGTGGGACCAGCGCCGCGAGCGCCTGATCCTGGCCCGTGACCGGCTCGGCATCAAGCCGCTGTACTACGTCGAGGCGGCCGGAGTGCTCGGCTTCGCCTCCGAGATCAAGTCCCTGCTGCGACTGCCGTTCGTCAGCGCGCAAATCGACCGCGGCGCGCTGTCCGAGTACCTCGGCTTCGGGTACGCGGTCGCGCCGCAGACGATCTTCGACGGCATACGGAAGCTGCCGCCGGCGACCATGCTCGTCTGGGGCCGCGACGGGGTCCGGCGCACCACCTACTGGCAGATGCCGGAGCGGGTGACGAGCAGCGTGTCGGATGCCGAGTGGGTCGAACGCGTGCGTCACGAGCTCGACCGGGCGGTCGCCGAGCACATGATCAGCGACGTGCCGATCGGCGCGTTCCTCTCTGGTGGCGTCGACTCGAGCGCGATTGTCGCGCTGATGGCGCGCCACAGCGCGCAGCCGGTCAATACCTACTCGATCGGCTACTCGGGTAGCGCGGCGGCCGACTACTACAACGAGCTCAGCTTCGCCAAGATCATCGCCAAGAAGTTCGGCACGCACCACACGGAGATTCCCGTGACGCCAAATGCTGCCGCGCTGCTGCCGATGCTGCTGTGGCACGTCGAGGAGCCCATCTCCGACAGCGCGGTCGTGACGACTTTCCTGGTCTCGGCACTGGCGGCACGCAGCGTCAAGGTGATTCTGTCCGGCGTCGGCGGTGACGAGCTGTTCGCCGGCTACAAGCGCTATCTCGGCGATTTCTATTCGCGTCGTTACCGGAGGATCCCGGGCTGGGTCCGGCGATCGATTCTCGGGCCGGCGGCGGGCCTGCTGCCGAGCGGCCGTCAGAACCGCTTCATGGACCTCGCGCGCTACGCGCGCAAGTTCGTGGCCGCGAGCGACCTGCCATGGGACCAGCAGTACCGTGCCTACGTCGAGATCTGCGATCGCCGGCGCCTCGGGGATCTGCTGAGCGGCGCGGCAACCGCAGGCGCGGGCTTCGACCGGATCTGTGCCGCTGAGCGTGCCGAGGACGATCTGCTGCGGCTGATGCGCGTCGACGGCCAGACGCAGCTGGCGGAAGACCTGCTGCTGCTGACCGACAAGGTGACGATGGCGACGTCGATCGAATGCCGCGTCCCGTTCCTCGATCACGGGCTCGTGGAGGTCGCGGCGCAGGTGCCAGCGGGGCTGAAGCTGCGTAATGGCGAGCTCAAGCACCTGCTGAAGCGCGCTCTCGTCGGCATCGTGCCTGACGAAGTGCTCTTTCGGGAAAAGCGCGGATTCGGCGCCCCGATGGGCGAGTGGCTGAAGGGCGAATTGAAGGTGCTTCGGGACCACCTGCTGAGCCAGCGCACCATTGAGTCCAGGGGCTGGCTGTCATGGCCCGCGGTGCGTCAGGTGATCGATGATCACGACTCGCACCGCGAGGATTTCACGGACCTGCTGCTGGTGCTCGTCAATCTCGAGATTTGGTCGCGCCTGTTCCTCGATGGCCGCGGCGCCGACGACGTCGCGGGCGAGCTTGCAGAACTATCGGTCGGCCAGTGATGGGCGGGCATCGCTCAGCTGCAGCGAATACGGCCCGCCCACTGGTCGCGCATGTGGTATTCCGCTTCGACATCGGCGGACTCGAGAACGGCATCGTCAACCTGGTCAACGGGCTGCCGCCGAGCGACTTCGGACACGCGATCATCGCTCTGGAGGGCAACGCCGAGATGCGGGCGCGACTCGTCCGGGGCGACGTCGCCGTGCATTGCCTGGGCAAGCGTCCCGGCAAGGACTTCGGTGCCTACGTCCGTCTCTACCGGCTGCTGTGCACGCTGCGGCCTGCGATCGTGCATACACGCAACGTCGGCACGCTCGACTGCGCGCCGGTGGCCGCGCTGGCCGGCGTGCCCGCGAGAATCCACGGCGAGCACGGGTGGGACACCCACGACCCGGACGGCGCGCGCGCCAAGTATCGCTACCTGCGGCGCGCCATCAGCCCGTTCGTCGACCGCTTCGTCGCCGTGTCGCAGGAACTGGAACGGTGGCTTATCGAGCGGGTCCGCATCGCGCCGGGGCGGGTCAAGCGAATCTGCAACGGCGTCGACACCGTCCGATTCCGTCCGCGTGACGGCGTCGAGCGCCCGTCGCTGCCCGCGGAGCGCTTCCCGCAGGGCTGCGTGGTCGTGGCAAGCGTCGGCCGGTTCCAGGCAATAAAGGATCCCTGCAACGTCGTGCGGGCGTTCATTGAGCTGCGCCGCTCGCTGGCCGGACGCGGCCCGGACGTGCGGCTGCTGTTCGTCGGTGACGGCCCGTTGCGCCGGGACGCCGAGGCGCTGCTCGAGGCGAGCGGGAATGCCGAGGCATCGTGGCTTCCCGGTGCGCGCGAGGACGTCTCGGATCTGCTGCGCGACGCCGACGTGTTCGTGCTCGGCTCGAAGCGCGAGGGGATTTCGAATACTGTGCTCGAGGCGATGGCGACGGGGCTCCCGGTGATCGCGACCATGGTCGGCGGAAATCGCGAGCTCGTCGTTGACGGCGAAACGGGCGTGCTGGTGCCGCCCGAGGATTCGATGGCGCTTTCGGCGGCGCTGGCGCTCTACGTCATCGACGCGACGCTGCGCCGCCGGCACGGCCAGCGTGCGCGCGAGCGCGCCGAGCGGCAGTATTCATTGCAGCGGATGATTTCGGACTATCGGGACCTCTACGGCACCGCCATAGAGCGACGGGGAGTTGCAGTCTGATGTGTGGCATCACCGGCATAGTCGATCTTGCGGGCGAACGCCCGGTCAGCGAGTCGCTGTTGGCGTCAATGAACGCCACCCTGTCGCACCGCGGTCCCGATGGAGACGGCTTCCATTTTGAGCCGGGGGTCGGCTTCGGTCACCGCCGCCTGTCGATCATCGATCTCCAGGGCGGGCGCCAGCCCCTCTACAACGAGGACGGTACTGTCGTCGTGACCTTCAACGGCGAGATATTCAACTTCGCCGAGGTGGAGCGCGAGCTGATCGCCAGAGGCCACACGTTCCGAACGCGCTGCGATACCGAAGTGATCGTCCACGGCTGGGAGGAGTGGGGCGCCGAGTGCCTGAGACGCTTCAACGGCATGTTCGCATTCGCGGTCTGGGACCAGCGACGCCGGACGGTCTTCATCGCGCGCGACCGACTCGGCGTCAAGCCGCTCTACTACGCGGATCTGCCCGACGGGCAGGTGGTGTTCGCCTCCGAACTCAAGGCGATACTGCTGCACCCGCAGGTGCCCCGCCGGATCGACCCGCAGGCGGTCGAGGAGTATTTCGCCTTCGGCTACGTGCCGGACCCGAAGACGATCTTCAGCGCGGTCAAGAAGCTCGAGCCGGGGTACTTCCTATTGCGCACGCGGGGCGAGCGCCAGGCGGCACCGACGCGCTATTGGGACGTCCCGCTCGACGGCCCGCAGGCGATGAGCGGGTCCATGGCGACGTGGACGGCGGAGCTGCGCGGCCAGCTGCAGGAGTCGGTCCGCAAGCGCCTGGTGGCCGACGTGCCGTTGGGCGCGTTCCTGTCGGGGGGTATCGATTCGAGTGCGGTCGTCGCGATGATGCGCGAACTCGGACCGAGCAGGATCCTGACGTGCTCGATCGGATTCAAGGAAGCTCGTTTCGACGAGTCGCGCTATGCGGCGCTCGTGGCGGAGGCGAAGCACACCGACCACAAGACCGAGGTGGTCGAGGCCTCCGACTATGGCCTGCTTGACCGGCTGGTCGGCCTGTATGACGAGCCGTTTGCGGACAGCTCCGCCATCCCGACCTACCGCGTCTGCCAACTCGCACGGCGGCACGTGACGGTCGCGCTGTCCGGGGACGGCGGCGACGAGAACTTCATCGGCTACCGTCGTTACCGCCTGTTTGCGATGGAGGAGGCCGTGCGGCGGCGGATTCCCGCCGGCATTCGCCGCACGCTGTTCGGCGCGCTCGGACGCTGGTACCCGAAGCTTGACTGGGCGCCGCGCTTTTTGCGCGGCAAGACCACGTTTCAGGCGCTCGCACGCGGCACCGTCGATGCCTACCTGCACGGGGTGTCGATCTGCTCGGACGAGATGCGCGCGCAGTTGTTCTCCGAGAGCCAGCATCGCGCGTTGCAGGGCTACACCGCCGATGCCGTCTTCGCGCGCCACACGCAGGGCAAGACGTTCCGTGATCCGCTGTCGCTCGTCCAGTACCTCGACTTCAAGACCTACCTGCCCGGTGACATCCTGACCAAGGTCGACCGTGCCAGCATGGCGCACAGCCTCGAAGTCCGTACACCGTTCCTCGACTACGAGTTCGTCGAGTGGGCGGCGCGACTGCCGTCGGAAGTGAAGCTGCACGGCGCCGAGGGCAAGTACATTCTCAAGGAAGCCCTCCGTCCGGTGCTGCCGGAGGAGGTGCTGTTCCGCCGCAAGATGGGCTTTGCCGTTCCCATCGACGGCTGGTTCCGCGGCTCGCTGCGCGACCGGATTGCGGAGGTGGTGAAAGGGCCGCGGCTGGCGGACAGCGGCTACTTCGAGCCCGGCCAGCTCGCGAGACTGGTTGAGGACCACCAGTCCCGGCGCCGGGAACACAGCTCGATCCTCTGGACGCTGCTGATGTTCGAGGGCTTCCTCCGCAGTCTTGAAGCTGGCGGTGGTCGGGCCTGATGCGGCGGCGGCTGCGCATCGCCAGCGTGTGTCGGGTGCTGCCGACGCCCGCCAACCCGGCCAGCGGCGTCTTCGTCGCAAACCGCATAGAAGCGATGGCGCGTGCCGCGGACGTCCGCGTCGTGCAGCCGGTGCCGTATTTTCCGCTGGCCGCGCCCCTGCCTGCCTGGGCCGACTCCGACAGCCGACAGGTCGGCGGCCTCGAGGTCGAGCACGCACCGATGTTCTACGTGCCGCGACTGCTGAAGTCGCTCGACTGGTGGTGGCTCGCGCGCGCAATCACCGCGCGGATCGAACGGCTCCATCGCGCACAGCCGCTCGACCTGCTCGACGCCCATTTCGGCTATCCGGACGGAATGGGATGCGTGGCGGTCGCCCGCCGTCTCGGCATTCCAGTGTTCGTTACCGTGCGCGGCCTAGAGACCAATTTCCTCGGCAAGTCGGCGCTCGGCGATCGACTGGCCGGCGCGTTGCGACAGGCGACCGGGTGCGTCGCCGTCAGCCATTCATTGCGCGAGCTGCTCGTCGAGCACGGCGTCGACCCGCGGCGGATCGCCGTGATCCACAACGCCGTCGACCACGCGGTGTTTGCACCCGGACCGCGGAACCCGGCGCGCGAGCGGCTCGGCCTTCCGCAAGACGCCTTCGTCGTCGCGTCGGTCGGCCATCTGACGTCGGTCAAGCGTCATCATATCCTGATCGACGGCTTTGCCAGGCTGCTGCAGGACAGGCCAGAGTCGATTCTCACGATTGTAGGCGGGGCCGGGTACGAGCCCGACTACCCCGCTCAGCTGCGCCGGCAGGTTGAAGCGGCCGGGCTTGCGCCGAACGTGCGATTCGTCGGCGCGATCCCGCCGGGCGAGGTCGTCGGGTGGCTTCGGGCGGCCGATGTCTTCGCGCTGGCCAGCGCGCGCGAGGGGTGTTGCAACGCCGTCCTCGAGGCGCTGGCCGTGGGCCTGCCCGTCGTGACCACGCCGGCCGGCGACAATCCCCATTTCGTGCGCGACGGTGAGAATGGCTTTCTCGTGGCGATCGACGACGCGGTCGCCTTCCACGCTGGGCTGGCGGCTGTCGCGCGGCGCGTGCATTGGGACCACGCCAAGATCAGCGCCGGCCTTCGCAACCAGGTCGGAGGGTGGGCGGAAGTGGGCACGCGGGTGCTCGAGTTCTTCGATACGTGTATTGGGTCCGAGGGACCAGCCGATGCGCATCCTGCACGTCCTTGATCACTCCCTGCCCGTGCAGAGCGGCTATACGTTTCGCAGCGCGGCCATCATCCGCGAGCAGCGCCGCCTCGGTTGGCAGACGGTCCAGGTCACCGGTCCCAAGCACGGCGCGCAGACCGCCGCCATGGAGTCCGTGGATGGGATCGACTACTGGCGTACTCCGCCGCTCGCCGCCTGGTCCGCCGCTGTGCCCTTCTGGAATCAGCTCGACGTCATCGTCCAGCTGCGGCGGCGGCTGCGCGAGGTGATTGCGTCGGAGCGCCCGGACATCATCCAGGCCCACTCACCGTGCCTGAATGGGCTCGCCGCACTGGGTCTCGGGCTGCCAGTCGTCTATGAGATGCGGTCCTCGTGGGAGGACGCCGCGGTGAGCTCCGGCACGACCACGGAGGGCAGTGCACGGTACCGGCTTTCGCGCTGGCTCGAGACCCAGGTGCTGCGGGGCGCCGACGCAGTGACGACCATCTGCGAGGGCCTGCGCACCGAGGCGGTGGCCCGAGGCGTCCCGCCGCAGCGCGTCAGCGTCGTCCCGAACGCGGTTGATGCAGTCGCGTTCGCCGCGAGGCCGGGCAACGCACCGGAAATCCGCCGTCGATTCGCACTGGACGGGTGCACGGTGGTCGGATTCATCGGCTCGTTCTTCGCATGGGAAGGCCTGCTGCTGCTGGTCGAGGCATTGCCGGCCGTTCTGCAGCGGCGCTCGGACATTCGGCTGCTGCTCGTCGGAGGCGGGAACGAGGAGGCGGCGCTACGCGACGCGGTGGGTCGCCTGAAGCTTGAGAACCGCGTGATCTTCGCCGGCCGGACGCCGCACGCGGACGTGCCCAGCTTCTACGATGCCGTCGACATCCTGGCCTATCCGCGCCTGCCGATCCGATTGACGGAGATGGTGACGCCGCTCAAGCCGCTGGAGGCGATGGCGCTCGGCAAAGCGGTTGTCGCGTCGGATGTCGGCGGCCACCGCGAGATGATTGAGGACGGCGTTACGGGCGTCTTGTTCCGCGCCGGCGACGCAGCGGCGCTGGCGACGGCGATCGTGCGTGTCGCGAGCGACCCGGCGCTGCTTCAGCGCCTGCGGGAGGCCGGGCCGCCGTACGTGAGGCGCGAGCGCACCTGGGCCGGTGTCGTGCCGCGCTATCGGGCCGTGTACGAGCGCGTGCTGGCGGCGGCGCGATCATGACGCCGCTCGGTCCCGTGGCGAGGTCGTTGCTGCGCGCCGGAATGACGCTGGCATCGCCCGGCGGCTCCTTCGGGGCGCTGCTCGTGCTGATTTTCCACCGCGTGCTCGAACGCCCGGACCCGATGCTCGAGGGCGAGCCCGATGCCGCTGCGTTCGCCGAACAGATGGACCTCGTCGCAAGCCTTTGTCACGTCCTGCCGCTCCCGGAGGCCGCCGCACGGCTCGCGTCCGGCCGGCTGCCGCCACGGGCCGTCTGCATTACGTTCGACGACGGCTACGCCAATAACGCCGAGGTGGCGGTGCCCATACTGGCGGCGCGGGGCTTGACCGCGACATTTTTCGTGGCCTCCGGCTTTCTCGACGGCGGCCGGATGTGGAATGACACGGTCATCGAGGCAGTGCGCCACGCCCCCGCGGAGCTGGATCTGACGCCGCTCGGCCTTGACCGCTACTCGCTACCGGACATGGCCGCGCGGCGGCGAGCGCTCGGTGCATTGCTGGAGCGTCTGAAGTACCTCGATTTGGACTCGCGGCTGAGGAAGGCTGAGGCGATCGCCGCGGCGGTCGGGGCTCCACTGCCGGGCAACCTGATGATGACAGCGGCGCAGGTCCGGCAACTTCACGCGCTCGGCATGGACGTGGGGGCGCATTCGGTCACCCATCCGATCCTGGCGAAGGTCGACGACGACACGGCGAGGCGGGAAATCGAAGGCAGTCGCTCGCAGCTCCAGGACATCGTGGGTGCACCGGTTCGCAGCTTCGCCTATCCGAACGGCAGGCCCGGACGCGACTATCTGCGCCGTGATGTCGACCTCGTCCGGGCGGCCGGTTTCGAAGTGGCCGTGTCGACCGCGTGGGGTGCTGTGACCAGGCGAACCGACCCGCTACAGATGCCGCGGGTCGCATCGTGGGACCGCACCGCAACGCGCTATGCGCTGCGTCTGACGCGTGCATTCACCGAGCGGCGCGCGACCCTCGTCTGAGCGCCGGCCGTCAGGCCGAGAATCCCGGGGCATGCGACTGCAGCCATGCCTCCAGCATCGCCAGGTCCCAGATCGCGTAGCCGAAGTAGCCGGGGTGTCCGGAGCGATGATCGGCGATCAGCTGGTCGATGAACGCGGAGCGTACGATGCCACGCGCACGCAGTGCGCCGAGATAGCCATAGATCATGTCGGCGAGGCCCGCGTGCGTCTTCAGCCACACGCCGAACGGCAGGCCGAAGCCGTGCTTCTGCTTGCGTAGCACCTCGACCGGCAGGAAATCGCGCATCGCCTCCTTGTAGAACGAGCGGAGCTCCAGTCGCCGCATCTTGACCCGCGACGGAACCCTCAGGGACAGGTCGATGACACGCTGGTCGAGCATAGGGTAGGAGACGCGAACGCCGGCAAGCGCGCACATCGTCCCGACCTTGCGCAGGTCGTTGTCCGCCAGCGTGTAGTGCCAGTCGTAGAACATCATTCGGTTGAGAAGCGACGCGTCCTTCGGAGCGTCGAACACCTCGGCCATTTGCTTGAGCGGCGCGCGCGTATCGATCGCCGCGCTGAAGGACGGTGTCAGCATCTGCGCCAGGTCGGTTCGATACATCAGATTCCAGGACTCCAGGCGTTCGGGCATTCGAATCCGCGCCTGGTCGACATAGCTGCGCAGCTTGCGGAACGGTAGCAGCCCATGCTCGGCGTCGAATCGGTGCGCGATGGGCTCGATTAGCGTCTGACGCAGCCAGCGGGGCACCCGCTGATAGGCTTCAAAGATCTGCTGGCGCGCATAGCGCTCATTGCCGCCGAACAGCTCGTCGCCGCCGTCGCCGGCGAGCAGGTGATCAAATCCGTGGGCGGCCGCGAGGCGCGCGCAGAAATAGGTCGGCACGGCCGAGGAATTGCCAAAGGGCTCGTCGTACGCGGCGGCGATCCGCGGAAACGCGTCCACGATGTCGTCGGGACTCACGCTGTATTCGGTGTAGACCGTGCCGAAGTGGCGGCTGGCCACGCGGGCGTAGGCGAGTTCGTCGTAGCCCTCGACGCCGAAGCCGATCGAGAACGTGGCGACGGGCTTGGCGCGCACGCGGGCCAGCATCCCGGAGACGGAGGAGCTGTCGAGGCCGCCGCTCAGGAACGAGCCGGTTCGATCATCCGGCTGGCAGGCGGCAACCGCGCCCTTCAGGGAGTCGCGAAGCTCCGTGCCGAGCTCGCGGACGTCGACGGTCGGCGATTCGTCGAAGGTCGGGATCCAGTAGCGTTCGATCACCACGGCGCCGCCCCGGTACCGGGCGCACGTGCCGGGGCGCAGCTTGCGTACCCCGGTGAACACAGTCTCCGGGGCGGGGACCATGTGCAGGAGCATGTAGTCGAACAGGGCCTGCGGTCGCAGCGCGCTCGACAGACCGGGACAGGCCGCAACGAGCCCGGGCGTTGACGCGAATGCCAGGCCCTCCTGACCGATACCGTAGG
>JBBISV010000077.1:0-14334 GCA_037441085.1 Gammaproteobacteria bacterium
GCTTCAGCGGGTAGTCGGAATCGATGTTCGGCTCGACCAGGAAGAACTCGAGCTCCGGCGCGACGACCGGCTCCCAGCCGTGCGCCTCATACAGGTCGAGCACGCGGCGCAGCACGTAGCGCGGCGCCATCGTCACCGGCCGGCCGTCGCCGTAGAAACAATCGTGAATGACCTGGGCCGTGGGCTCCGCCGCCCAGGGCACCACACGCACCGTCGCCGGATCCGCCTTCAACACGATGTCGATGTCGGAGGGATTCATCGCGCTCTGGTCTTCGGGATAATCCCCGGTCACCGTCTGCAGGAAGATCGCCTCCGGCAGGCGCATGCCCTCCTCCTCGGCGAACTTCTCCGCCGGCATCAATTTCCCGCGGGCGACGCCGGCCATGTCGGGAATGATCGCCTCGACTTCCGAGATGCCGTGTTCCTTGAAGAATTGCTGGATCGTGCTGCTCATACCGACTCACCTTGACTGTGCGAACTGCCGGCTCGCCGCGCCGAACGCCTTGAACAGGGCGACCGAGAACGGATTGCCGTCGAACCGCCATTCGGGATGCCACTGCACGCCGAAGGCGAACCGCGCCGACCGCACCCGGAATGCCTCTATGACGCCATCCGGGGCGCGCGCCTCGACCACGAGTTCCCGCCCGGGAGTCTGCACGCCCTGCCAGTGCAGGGAGTTGACCTTCAGGCGGTCGTGGCCGGCGATTTTTCGCAATTCCCCCCCGGGATCCAACAACACCTCGTGCGCCGGCCCGTACTGCTCCTCGAGCGGCAGCGCGACGTCGTCGCGGTGATCGATGTGGCCCGGCACTTCGTGCAGCCGCTGCCACAGGGTGCCGCCATAGGCGACGTTCATTTCTTGGAATCCGCGGCAGATCGCGAGCACCGGCAGGCCGGTGGCGACCGCCCGCGGAATCAGCGGTAGCGTCGTAGCATCCCGATTTGGGTCATGCAGGGTACCCGGAGCGCTGTCCGGTCCTCCGTAATGTTGGGGTTCGACGTTCGATTCGCTTCCCGTGAACAACAGCCCGTCGCACAGAGAGAGCAACGAGTCCAGATCCAGCTTCGCCCCGAGCGCGGGGACGAGCACTGGAATGGCATCGGCGCCGTCGACGACGGCAGCGATGTATTTCTCGCCGACCATATGGAAGTGATGCTTTCCAAACAGCCGGCGATCGGCTGGAATTCCGATGAGCGGCTTGCGAGACATGTTTAATATATTAAACGCCCGGGGAAATTCCCAGGCTTTCACTACGGGTCTATTACACCACAGTAACCCGGCGCCGTCCCGGGTTCAGCGACGCAGGTGCTTAAGATATAGGCATTTCCAACACTTAGCCGCGATTGCTGCGTCGCCGCATAATGCAAATCACGCGCTCGCGCGGCGTCGCCCAGAAGCGCGATGCCGTGTCAAGGAAATTAATATCTTAAACACTCGGGGTGGTCCGGTGCTCGATCAGGTAACAGCGGTGGACGCGCGGGTTGCGTGCGAAATCCCGCGGGATGGTCGCCGCCGTCCAGTCCGTGACCTGCCACTCCGCGGTCACCGCATTATCAAGCGCGAAGCGGGTGAAATTGGTCGAGAACACCAGGCGGCCGCCCGGCCGCAATTGCTGCATCGCGCGCCGAATCATGCCCCCGTGGTCCCGCTGCACGTCGAGCACGCCCTGCATGCGCTTGGAATTGGAGAAGGTCGGCGGATCGAGAAAAATCAGGTCGAAGCCCGGCGTGCGCGCCGCGCGCGCGTCCAACCATTCGAGACAATCGGCGCGCTCCAGTGAGTGCTGCGGAGCAGCGAAACCATTCAATGCCAGGTTGTCCTCGGCCCAGGAAAGGTAGGTGTTCGACAGATCGACGCTCACGCTCGAGCGCGCACCGCCCGCCACCGCGTAGACCGTCGCGGCGCCCGTATAGCAAAACAAATTGAGAAAATCCGCGCCCCGGGCGAGGTCGCGCAATTTGGCGCGCGTCAGGCGATGGTCCAGGAACAGGCCGGTGTCGAGATAATCGCGAAAGTTGACCCAGAACTGGAGTCCGCCCTCGTGCACCACGCTGCGCTGGTCGCTCGCCGCACGCTTCTCGTATTGCGCGGCGCCCTTCTGCGGTTTGCGCACGCGCGTATGCACCTGCTCGGCCGGCAGGTCGAGCGCCTGCGGAAGCACCGCCAGGACCTCGCGCCGCCGCTCCCGCGCGCTCTCCGGATCGACGCTCTTCGGCGCCGCGTACTCCTGCAGGAACACATGCCGCGGTTCGCGGCCGTACAGGTCGATCGCGAACGCGTACTCCGGCATGTCGGCGTCGTACAGGCGGTAACACTCGATGCCGGCGTCGCGCGCCCAGGGGTCGAGCTGTTTCAGATTCTTGCGCAGCCGGTTCGCGAACATCTGCGCGCCCGGCCGGCCGGCCCAGCGGCTCTGCACCGTCGCGGCCGGTTCCTGCACCCGCGTCCCGTCGAGCTCGAAGCGCAGCAAGCGGCACTCGATCGTCCCGTTGAACATCCGGTGGCTGCGCTTCGCGTACACGCCGAGATGGCGCGCGAGCGGCGGATTGCCGGTCAGGATCGCCGCCTGCCAGCCGCCGAATTCCTCGCGCAGCACCCGCCCGAGTTCCGTGTACAGCGCCTCCAGGCCCGATTCGGCGCCGATGCGCTCGCCATAGGGCGGATTGCAGACGACGAGGCCCGCGGGCCCATCCTCCGGACGGGTTTGCGCCGCAAGCGCCTTCCTTTCGACGTGCATCCACGCGGCGAATCCCGCCGCCTCGCCGTTGGCGAGCGCGCCGTGCACCGCGTCGGCGTCGATGTCGTAGCCGGTCAGGCAGCGCCGGGGCGTCCGCGCGCCGCGGCGCGCGCGCGCCTCGTCGCACAATCGGTCCCAGAGCGGCGCATCATGGCCGCGCCAGCCGGTGAAGCCGAAATACTCGCGTCCCAAGCCGGGAGCCGCGTCCGCGGCGATCCCCGCCGCCTCGGTGAGGAAGGTGCCCGAGCCGCACATCGGATCGACGAGCGGCCCGCCGCGCGCGCAGATCTCCGGCCAGCCGGCCCGCAACAGCACCGCGGCGGCGACATTCTCCTTCAGCGGCGCGCGCCCGGCCTCCACGCGGTAGCCGCGCCGATGCAGGCTCTCGCCGGAAAAATCCAGCGACACGTGCGCAACGCCGCCGTCGACGTGCAGATGGACCAGCACGTCGGGGCGCAGCGGGCGCACGTCCGGACGCACGCCGGTCGCCTCGCGCATGCTGTCGCAGATCGCGTCCTTCAACAATTGGGCGCCGTACAGGGTGTGCCGGATCGCCGCGTTGCCGCCGCTCGAGGCGCAGGCGATGGTCGCGCCGGCCGCCAGGTGCGCCGGCCAGTCGATGCGCTCGACCGCAACGAGCAGGTTGGCCGCGCTGTCGGCGTCGAACGTGCCGAGATGCAGGTAGACCCGCGTCGCGGTGCGCGACCACAGGCAGGCCCGATACCCGGTTTCCAACGGGCCCGCAAAGCGCACGTCGCTGCTGCGTTCGCGCAGGTCGCCGGCGCCGAACGAGGCCAGTTCCATCGCCAGCACCGAGGCCGCGCCGATCGGCGCGGTGGCGATCCATTGGTAGGCCGGCGCGCTCAGGGGCGTCAGCCGCGCCCATCGAGCGAGAGCAGCGGACGGTACAGCTCCGGACGGCGGTCCCGGAACAGGCCCCAGGCCTCGCGATAGCGGCGGATCTCCTCCAGATCGAACGCGGCCGTCAACACGCATTCGCTGACCCGGTCCGCCTCGGCCACTTTCTCCCCGGTCGCCGAGGCGATGAACGACGAACCGTAGAACTGCATCGTGTATTTCTCGCCGCGCTCGACGCCGATGCGGTTCGAGGCGATCACCGGCATCAGGTTCGCCGCCGCATGACCCTGCATCGTGCGCTGCCAATGCCCGCTCGAGTCGATTTCCGGCGCCTGCGGCTCGGAGCCGATCGCGGTCGGATAGAGCAGCATCTCCGCGCCCTGGAGCGCCATCGCGCGGGCCGCCTCCGGAAACCACTGATCCCAACAGATCGCGACGCCGAGCCGGCCGAACGCCGACTGGAACACCCGAAACCCGGTGTCGCCCGGGGAGAAGTAGTACTTCTCGTGATAGCCGGGCCCCTCCGGGATATGGGACTTGCGATAGTGGCCGAGCACGCGGCCGTCGGCGTCGACGACGACGACGGAGTTGAAGAAGGACTTGCCGGCGCGCTCGAACACGCTCACCGGCAGGACGACACCGAGCTCGCGCGCCAGCGCGCGAAAATGCTCGACCGCGGGATGCCCGTCCAACGGCGCCGCGAGATCGAAGTGCCGCGGGTCGTGGTCCTTGCAGAAGTACGGGGTCTCGAATAGTTCCTGGATCAGCACGATGTTCGCGCCGCGCCGCGCGGCCTCGCGGATCAGCTTCTCGGCGCGCGCGACGTTGCCGCCGCGATCCCAGTCGCACGCCATTTGGGTCGCCGCCACGGTCACGATGCTCATGGCGAAGAATGGTACCTGAACCGGCGCACCGGGAAAGCTAAAACGTCGGCGGCGCGCTCGCGCTGACGATCTCGCACTCCTCGCGAAAGCTGTTGCGGAAGCGATGCGGCAGCGTGCTGCGGAAATAATAGGCGTCGCCGGCGCCGAGGGTGCGCGTTTCGCCGCCGACGGAAAGTTCGATGCGGCCCTTGACCACGACGCCGCCTTCCTCGCCGTTGTGCGTCAACATCTCCTCGCCCGTGTCCGCGCCCGGCTCGTAGTATTCATGCAGGATCGACATGCCGCGCCGCGCGAGGCCGGCACCGACCAGGTACAGGGCCACCTTGCCGGTGCCGATGTTCGCGAGTTCCCCCTGCGGGAAGAACACCGGCGGCTGGCGCGCGAGGTCTAGCGTGAAGAAGTCGGCGAGCGCCATCGGCACGCCGTCCAGCACTTTTTTCAGGCTGCTGACCGAGGGACTCACCCGGTTTTGTTCGATCAGGGAAATCAACCCGTTCGTGACGCCGGCCCGCTTCGCGAGTTCGCGTTGAGACAGGCCGTACATCTGCCGTACCGCCTTCAGTTGCGCACCAACATTGACGCTCATGATGTTCAATATATTAAACAGACCGGCGGATATTTCGCCCAGAATTGAGGAAAGTGTCAATTTTTCTTATCATCCGGCGCATCATCCACCGACCGCAACGCCCCAAGGAACCCCGCGATGAACGCAAAGCCCGCAGCCGTGCCCGCCCCGAGCGAGCTCCAAGCCTTTTGGATGCCGTTCACGGCGAATCGGCAATTCAAGGCCAACCCGCGGCTGCTCGCCCGCGCCGAGGGCATGCACTACTGGACCGCCGACGGCCGCAAGATCCTCGACGCCGTCGCCGGCCTGTGGTGCGTGAACGCCGGACACGGGCGACGTGAGATCGCCGACGCCGTCGCCGGCCAGCTCACGACGATGGAATTCGCGCCGACCTTCCAGATGGGGCATCCGAGCGCGTTCGAACTCGCCAACCGCCTCGCCGCCATCGCACCCCCGGGCCTGGACCGCATTTTCTTCACGAATTCCGGCTCCGAGTCCGTGGACACGGCGCTGAAAATCGCGATCGCGTACCAGCGCGCGCGCGGCCAGGCGTCGCGCTTCCGGGTGATCGGGCGCGAGAAGGGCTACCACGGCGTCGGCTTCGGCGGCATCTCCGTCGGCGGAATCGTCAACAACCGCAAGTTCTTCGGCGCCTCGATGCTGCCGGGCGTGGACCATCTGCCACATACGCTCTCGCTCGAACACAACGCGTTCAGCCGCGGGCTGCCGACCTGGGGCGCGCATCTCGCCAACGAACTCGAGCGCCTGATCGCGCTGCACGACGCATCGACCATCGCCGCGGTCATCGTCGAGCCGATCTCCGGCTCCGCCGGCGTGATCCTGCCGCCGGTCGGCTACTTGAAGCGCCTGCGCGAGATTTGCGACAAGCACGACATCCTGCTGATATTCGACGAAGTGATCACCGGCTTCGGGCGCATCGGCAGCCCCTTCGCGGCTCAGGCGTTCGACGTGACGCCGGACCTGATGACGACGGCCAAGGGCCTGACGAACGGCGCCATTCCGATGGGCGCGGTGTTCGCGGCGCGGAAGATCTACGACGCGTTCATGCAGGGGCCGGAGCAGACGATCGAACTGTTCCACGGCTACACCTACTCGGCGCACCCGGCCGCGTGCGCCGCGGCGCTCGCGACCCTGGACATCTACGCGCGGGAGCGACTGTTGACCCGCGCCGTCGAGCTCGCGCCGAGGATGGAGGATGCGGTGCATTCGCTGCGCGGACTGCCGGGCGTCGTCGACGCCCGCAATTGCGGCCTGATCGGCGCCGTGGAGCTCGAACCGCGCGCCGGCCGTCCCGGCTCGCGCGGCTACGATGTGTTCCTGAAATGCTTCGAGCGCGGGGTGATGGTGCGTCAGACCGGCGACATCATCGCGCTGTCGCCGCCTCTGATCGTCGAACCCGCGCAATTGGCGACGATCGCCGAGGTGCTCGGAGGGGCGATACGCGACACCGCCTGAGGCGCCGCTCAGCCTTTGGGCTCGAACACCGCGTACCATTTCCTGCAGGGCGTCAGCACCTCCCAGCTTCCCTCGAAGCCGGCGGGTATCACGAAGGCCGCGCCCGCGTCGAACTCGTGGCGATCCCCGTCCACCGACTCGATGCGCACGCGGCCCTCGATGATCAGGCAGAACTCGTGTTCCGTGTAGCGCACGCGCCATTTGCCCGCGGTGCTGGTCCACAGTCCGCAGAAGAACTGCGCCGAGCCATCCGTGTACTGGTTGGCGGCGCGGGCCCATGGAATCCCCGCGAGAATGGTCTCGGGACGCGGATTCGCCGGCTCGCCCGCGAGCGCCGGATTCAGCACGACGATTTTCCGGTTCTTGTCCATCGGCGTCATGCCCGCAGCGAGAACGGCGTGAAATCCGTGCCGATGTCGTAGTAGTCCTCGCTTTCGGCGCGCTTGAGGAATCCGACGACGCGATAAGTCAGCGGGGCGGCGAGGATCTCCCAGCCGCTCTTCAACAGGTATTGCGTGAACATCAGGCCCTCGAGATGTGTCCATGACATGCGCCCAAAGAAAGCGATCGAATAGAACAGCATCGAATCGACCAGCTCGCCGCACAGCGTCGAGCCGACCAGGCGGGTCCACAGCCACCGGCCGCCGGTCCAGATCTTCATCTTCGCGAGCACGTAGCTGTTGACGAAGGTGCCGAACAGGAATGCGATGACCGAGGCGGCGACGATCCGCGGCGTGTTCCCGAACACCGCCTCGATCGCCGCCTGATTCGGCCGCCCGTGCACCGACACCGGCAGGTGGACGACGACCGCGGCCATGAACGAGGCGAAGCCGAGCGCGCCGAAGCCGGCCCAGACCACGCGCCGGTCGCGGGCGTAGCCGTACACCTCGGTCAGGATGTCGCCGAAGATGTAGGAGATCGGAAAAAACAGCACGCCGGCGAGAAAGGTGACCGTGCCGAGCAGCGGCACGCGGATCGAGGTCTCCTTGGCCGGGCCGATCAGGTTCGAGCAAAGCAGCACGCAAACGTAGGCGGCCATCACGAAATCGTAATAGCGGTACTGGCGAATCGGCGGCGTCGGCGGCGACTTCATGCTGCGTCCTGTCGGCGGCTGGGGAGCCGGCCGATGATATGTCATAAGGACCCGGTGCCGCAGACCGGCTTGCGCGGATTGGCGAAGGCGGTCACAGCGCCCGCAGCGTCCCTGGGGTATCTAGTATGCCTGCCCTCAAAGATCGGATCCATGGAACGCGGCAAGCCGGAACAATCGACAGTAGCGCCGCCGATGGATTACGAGGCGGCCTGCGCGCAGTTGCGGGCCGCGATCGAGCCGGCGCGCGCGCACGCCGTCTCCCTGCACGATCGGGCCGGCGAACTGCTGTGGCTCAGCGAAAGCTCGATGGGACCGGACGAACACGATGCCGTGCGCCGGGCATTCGAGTCCTACGCCGATCCGGCGAGCCCGATGGCCCAGTCCTTCGACCTCGGCGACGACCGCTCGGCGGTGCTGTTCCGGCTGACCAATCACGTCCGCGTGACGGTGGGCGCGGCGATGTTCGTCGTCGATTCCCGGCTCGTGGGATTCACCGGCCGCGGCCCCGAAGCCCTGATGACGCCGAAACTGCAACGGGCGCTGATTCACGCGGCCCGGATGCTGGCCGCGTCGAGCCAGCCGAACCCGCCGTCGACAGCCCCGCCGCAGTCGAGCGGGCCGGCGCCGCCCGACACCGGTGGTGGCGCAGGCGGCCGCGTTTCCTCGGAGCTCGACCGCTTTCACGCGGCCTTGCGACGCACCCGGCTCGCGCTGTACGTACAGCGACTCGTTCCGCTTCACAAGGGCAGTCCGCTCAAGCGCTTCGAGGTGCTGCTGCGGCTGAAATCCGAATCCTCTCCCAACTGCGCGCCGCAGGCCATGTTGAAGGCGGCGGTCGAGAACGGCCTCGGATCCATGATCGACCGCCGCGTCGTCAGCGAACTGGTCGGCTGGCTGAAGCGCCACCCGCGCGTGTGGCAGGACGACGGCGCGATGTTCTCGATCAATCTGACGTCGACCGCGCTCCTGGACGAGCATTTCCTCAAATTCGTCGAGTTGTGCCTCGCCAAGGCGGAGCTCCCGAAGGCGACCATCGGCTTCGAAATCTCCGTGCCCGGTGCGCTCGGCCTCGGCGCCCGCGTGGCCGCGGTCGCGGCCGCGTTCCACCGGCTCGAATGTCCGCTGGTGCTGGACGATTTCGACCTGCGCGCCGAATCCCTGGAACTCCTGCGCCTGCCCGGGGTGCGCCTGATCAAGCTCGCGACGGAGATCACCGTGAACATGCGCACCGACAAGTTCGCGCAGGCGCAGATCTCCGCGCTGGTGCAGATGGCGCGCGTCCTCGGCATGCACACCGTCGTCAAGCGCACCGAGTCGGCCGCGGATCAAAGCTGGCTGGTCGCGCTCGGGGTGGACTTCCTGCAGTCGAACGCGTTCTCGCCGTCGATGCCGATCGACGCGCTCACCCGGGACGCGGCCTCATGACGACAACACCGCCATGAGTCCGCCGCCGTACTTGCCGAGGCCGAGTTCGAAGTCGATGCGGTGCGTCGCCGCGGCGACCATCGCCGCCGCCGGCGCCGGCAGCGAGGCGATCGGATAGACCTGGTCGAGCCGCAGATGCGGGGTGTTCTCGCGCAACACCAGGCGCGTGCAGATGTTCATCACCTCGCGCAGGTTGGCGCTCATGACGTCCGTCAGCTCCTTGGTCCGCACGGCGTCCTTCGCGACGTTTGGCGGCAGCATCGACAGTGCGGCGCCGCCGTTCGCGGCGAAGGCGATGTCGCAGGCGCACGCGGCCCCAGGGGCCCCCGCGTCGTTGACGTATACCGCGCAGTAGTTTCCCGACCGGGGCGACAGATCGAGCTTCCCCCCCGGCTTCACCGCGAAGCCGTCGAACAGGAGACCGAGCAGTTCGCGCATCAGCGCGACGTCGGGAAGGGGATGGGTCGGCGCGGCGCTCTTCGTGCTCATTTGATGAAAGGTCCCAGGGCTTCTTTAAAGGATTCCGGCGTGAAGGGCTTGGAAATCAGGAAACTCGCCCCGGCGGCGGTGGCGCGCTGGCGCATCTCCGGTGTCGCCTCGGTCGTCACGAACCCGAACGCCACCTTGACGCCGTCCTTGCCCAGTTGTTCGAGAAGCTCGATGCCCGTCATGTTCGGCATGTTCCAGTCGGACAGCACGATGTCGGGCGGCGCACCTTTGATGGCCGCCAGCGCCTTCGCGCCGTCGTCGCATTCGCTGAATTCGTGGCCCTCGAATCCGGCCAGCCGCAAGGTCTTGCGGACGATCATCCGCATAGCCGTCGAGTCGTCGACGATCAGGATCTTCATGATTTTTCCCCGTGACTCATGATCAGTTGCGCCGATAGATGGTCTTGCCGATCAGATCGTAGTCGTTGGACACCTTGAACAAGCTCTCCGAGTGGCCGAGGAACAGCAGGTCGTTCGGACGCTGCAGTTTCGCGATCCGGCTGAACAGTCCGCGCTGGGCGTCCTTGTCGAAGTAGATGATCACGTTGCGGCACACCACCACGTCGAGCGGTCCCTTCATCGGCAGCTCATGCATCAAGTTGATCTGCTTGAAGGTGATGAGTCCGGCGATGTCCGGGTCGACCTGATAAGTCGGCTGGCCGGCTCCGGCGGAAGCGTCGAAGAATCGCTCCAGCCGCCCCGGGTCCAGGCCCTTGACCCGGTCCGCATTGTAATTTCCTCGCCGTGCCCGCGCCAGAATTTCCGAGTCGATGTCGGTCGCCAGTATCTTGATGTCCCACCGCTTCCAATCGGGAATCGCCTCGCACACCGTCATTGCCAGCGAATAAGGTTCCTCGCCGGAGGAACAGGCGGCGGACCAGATGCGTATCCGGCGCGACGCGCGCGCGTCGTGCAGGCGCGGCAGCAGGAATTGATCGCGCAAATAGTCGAAGTGGTGCGATTCGCGGAAGAACGCCGTCAGATTCGTCGTCATCGCATTGCAAAATTCAACCAGCTCCGACTCATCGTCGCCCTCGAGCAGCTGCCGATAGTCGCTGAATCGCTTCAGACCCAGGGTCCGCAGGCGCCGCGAAACGCGGCCGTAGACGAGTTCGCGCTTCGAGTCGGCGAGGTTGATGCCGGTGAGCCTCTTGACCAAATCACGCAACGCGCAAAAGTCCGCGTCGCTGAACTGGAATTCGCGCACGCGGCCCGGTGACTCCGCAGCTGGGTTGGTAACGTTCATGTCCTTGTTTGTCGACCGCCTGGCCGCAATTCTAAAGTCGGGGGATTCCCTAATCGGGCGTCGCCGGGGCTCAAAAGAGCTCGGCGCTATCGTGGGCGGCGCATTGGGCTGCCGCGAGTCGCGCCTGTTCCGCGTGGATCTCCTCCTCGACGTGGCGCAGCAACGCGAGCCACTGTCCCGTGGTGCGGTCGGCTCCGTCGCGCAGCGAGGTCTGGAGCCGGTGCAGGCCGACGCGGATATGACCGACCCGCTGCGTCAGCCGGTCCTGGTACTGCAATGCGGTAACCGCCGCATCGAGGGCGGCGCCGAGGTTCGAGGAGTGCCGGCGCAGCAGCGTGCGCGCCGGCTCCGGGCACTCCATCGCGTCGAGGGCGCTCTTGGCCGCGCCGAGCTGATGAAAGGCGGCGCCGATCGCCGCGCACTCGCGATCGGCATCGGTCACCGCCGCGTCGAGCTGACTGCCGAAGGAGTCGAGCACGCGGCCGAACTCCTCGATGACCGCGCGCATCTCCCCGATGCGCCGCATCGAGGGCGGCGCCGAGGCCGCTTGTGCGTCAGGCACCATGCCTGACCGTCCCGTAGAGCGTCGTGCGCAATCCGAGGAGGTCGAGCGCGTGGTCGAGCCGCGGCGAGTCGCCGCGAAAGAAGAGCTCGCGGCCACGGCGGTCGGCATCGAGGCGCAGCGCGACCAGCAGCTGCACTCCGGCGGTGTCGACGGTGACCAGTCCGCCGACGTCGACGCACACCGGCCCCGTGCCGTCGAACAATCGCCGCAGCCGCTCGCGCATCGCCTCGACGTCCTGAATTTGCAGACTGCCGCCGACCGTGAGCGCGTCGGCGCAGGCGCACGCCGCCCTTTCCGCGGCGGTGTTCGTTTCGCTCATGATTTATGCCGCCTCACGGCCGTCTTCGTCGTCGCCCGCTATGCTCGCCTTGATCAGATCCTCGATGTCGAGAATCATCACCAGCCGCTCGTCCGGACTCGCGATCCCCCGGATGTGCGCCGTGCCCGCCCCGCCCAGCATCTCCGGCGCCGGACGGATCGCGGCCGCGTCGAAGTCGCGGACCTCGGTGACCGAGTCGACGACCACGCCGACGGTTCGCTCGCCGCGCGCGCCCGGCACGCGCACCACCACGATGACCGTCGTCGAGTCGAAGGGTGCGTCCGGCAGCTCGAACCGGACCCGAAGGTCGATCACCGGCACGATCGATCCGCGCAGATTGATGACCCCGAGCACGAAGGCGGGCGAATACGGCACGCGCGTCACCGCGTCCCAGCCCTTTATTTCCTGTACCCGGAGCACGTCCACGCCGTACTCCTCCGCGCCCAGGCGGAAGCACAGCACCTGCTCCTGCGTCGCGCCCGCTCGCCCCCGCATCCGGGTGTTCCCTTGTGGCTCTGGTTCCATCACCGGCTCCTCATGTGCTCAGGCCGCGCGGCCGACGCGACCGGCCTGTTTGCGGACGAAATTGCGGATGACGCCCGGCACGTCGATGATCAGCGCGACCGTGCCGTCGCCATGGATCGTCGCGCCCGCGAGGCCTTGAACGTGCTTGAAGTTCGTGTCCAGGCTCTTGATGACGACCTGCTGCTGTGCGAGCAGTTCGTCCACGACCAACGCCGCGCGCTGCCCGTCCGCCTCGACCACGACCAACAGCCCTTCGGTCAGGTTCGTCCGCTCCTGATCCACGTCGAACAACTCGTGCAGCCGGATGATCGGCAGGTAGTCGCCGCGGTGCCGCAGCAGCTCCATCTGACCGACGACCGAGCTGATTTCCTCGCGTGTGGGCTGCACCGTCTCGATGATGGAGATCAGGGAGACGACGTAGATCTCCCTACCGACCCGCAGCATCTGCCCCTCGAGGATCGCGAGCGTGAGCGGCAGGCGGATGCGTATGGTCGTGCCCGCGCCCTCGACGCTGGCGATGTGCACGTGGCCGCCGATGTCGTTGATGTTCCGCCGCACCACGTCCATGCCGACGCCGCGTCCCGAGACGTCGCTGACGGTTTCGGCCGTCGAGAAGCCCGGGAGAAATATGAGGTTGTGTATCTGATCGTCGCTCAGGCTGGCATCCGGCTCCACCAGACCGCGCGCGCGCGCCTTCGCGAGCACACGGTCCTTGTTGATGCCGGCGCCATCGTCCTTGACCTCGATGATGATGCTGCCGCCTTCGTGGTACGCATTGAGCTCGAGCGTGCCGGTTTCGGATTTGCCGGCGGCGGTGCGCCGCTCCGGGGTCTCGAGCCCATGGTCGAGCGCGTTTCGCGCCAGGTGAACCAGGGGGTCCGCAATCTTCTCCAGCACCGTCTTGTCGAGTTCGGTCTGCTCGCCGTTCATCTTCAGCTCGACCTTCTTGCCGAGTTTGCGCGACAGTTCGTGCACCAGCCGCGGAAAGCGGTTGAACGAGAAGCTGATCGGCAGCATGCGGATCTTCAGCACGCTTTCCTGCAGCTCACGCGTGTTGCGCGAAAGGTGGATAAGGCCCCGCCGCAAGGCCTCGAGGTCCTCCAGATCGCAGTGATCCACGAAGCGGCTCAGCATCGACTGGGTGATCACGAGTTCGCCGACGAGGTTGATCAGGGCGTCGACCTTTTCGGTGCCGACGCGAATCGAGCCGGCATCCGGCGCGATGCGGGCGGGCTGCGCACGCAACGCAATGATGCGTGCGCACACGCGGCTGGGCCGTTGGTGCAACGCGGTCACGCGTCGGGTGGCCGGTGTCCAGTGCGGACCATGGCGGAGGCCCGCATGCAAGCGTGGCGGCTGGGTGGGCCGCGAGCGAATTGCGGTGCTCGCCGGACCCTGCCAAGCACAACCCAGCGGCGGATCCGAACGATCGCCGGGTAACTGTCCGACACGACAATAGGTCGCTCGCCCGTGGCGCGGCGCGGACCGCGGTGGCCGCGCGCACTCGAATCCAGGGCGTGGCTGCAGGCGGCGAGTCGCAGCGCCGCCCGTCTCAGTCACAGTACGGCTTTCCACCGCGCCCGCCGCGGGCGCTCGCCTCAGCCGCCGTGTCCTGGATGGCCCCACTTCAGGTCGCGACCCGGTGCGACCGCATGCACGCGCCCCAGGCCTGCGTGGATCGCGCGGCCGATGCAGCGCGTGGCCCGAGTCGGCGGTGTCATCGCCGGCGTGGGCTTATCGGCTGCTTCGCATCAGACGACGCCGGGCGACGCCGCCGAGCGCGAGCGCGAGCGCTGCGAACGACCACAATGGCAGGGGACCGTCGCTCGACGCGACCGCAGTCGCTGCAGTGCCACTGCCGGACAGCGCGACGCTGAGCGGCGTCGGCCCGTTGGCGGCGATCGACACCGACGCGGCCCGCGTTCCGACCACGGTCGCATCAAACGTCACATCGACATAGCAGCTCGCGCCGGCGACCAGCACCAGGCCGGTCGTGCAGCTGCCCGACAGCGCATAGTCTGCAGCAGCAGCCCCGGCGAGCGTGATCGCGCCCAGCGTGAGGCTCGCATTACCCGCGTTGCTGATGAGCACGCGCCGGCTCGCCGTCGCGGTGCCGACCGGATCGCTACCGAAGTCGAGCGTCGATGCCGAC
>JBBISV010000078.1:0-14246 GCA_037441085.1 Gammaproteobacteria bacterium
AATTTCGAGACGCCGGCCGTCATCGACGAGAAAGCCGAGGCCGAGCAGAAGGTGCAGGGCCCCGAAGTGATGCCCGGAGCGTATTCGGTCAGCGTGAGCGCCGCCGGCCACACGGACACCGCGAAGGTCAGTGTGCTCGCCGATCCGAACCAGGCGGCGGCCACCGAGGCGCAACGCCAGGCGCTCGAGCTTGCGCTGGTCGCGCGTTCGCAGGTCGACGCGGTCAATCGCATGCTGAACCGGCTGAGCGCCATGCAGGCCGGACTCACGCAATACCGCAAGACGGTTGCCGAGGAGGCGATCGGCATCGACCCGGCGCAAAAGACCCAGGCTGCGGCGCAGGCGGCGCTGGTCGCGCAGGCGAAGGATCTGGACACCGAACTCGGGCGTTTCAAGGATTCCATCTACAGCCCGAAGATCCAACACCGCGTGATCGAGGACGAGCTGCATCAACTGACGGATCTGCACGGAGCGGTCGAGGCGATGGCGCAGAATCTGTCGGGGCTCGGCACCCAGGCGCCGACGCAGCCGATGATCGCCCTCGAAGCCGAGGTCACCACCAAAGTGAATGCGAAGCTCGCGGCGTATAACGCACTGCTCGGCGGCGCCGTCGCATCGTTCAACAAGACCGCCTACGCGGCCGGCGCGCCGACCCTCGCGGCCGGCAAACCGATCGAGGTCGCTGCCCCTCCCACCGTCGACTAGCCGGGCGGGGCGCGCCCGGATGCCCGATGGCTTCCGCGCGCGCCCCGCGCCTGCAGGGAGCGCTGCGCGAGCGCGGCGGCGGCGCGTTCGATCGCGGGCGGATTCGACCACAGGCCCGCCTGCGGCAGGAATTCGATGCGCGGGCCGAGCGGCGACGGCGCCACGAGATGCAGCACGATGCGATGCATGCCGGCGCCGCTCGCGACCGTCACCGCGCCGATGTCGGCCAAGGGAACGGCCATGACCGTCCGGCCGCGCTGCACCCGCAGATGATCCCCGGCATCGGTGACCTCGTCGGCGAGCAGGTGCACGTGCGTTTTGGCGAGCACGTAAATGCAGAACACCCCGAGCATCGCGAGCGAGGCGAGATTCGCGACCATGTTCTGGCGCCCCGGGTCTCCCGCGAGCGACGGCGCCATGACGACCGCCGCCAGCGCGGCGACGCTGAAGGCGGCGCCGCGTTTGAACAGGGCGGTGCTTCTGAATGAGATGACCCGCATGGCGTTCCGCTATGACCTTCCGCAAAGCATATAGGATTCCATTCATGCCACCGATCCGGCTCGAAGTCTACGTACAGCCGCGGGCCTCCAAGACGGAGCTCGCGGGCAGGCACGGCGGCGTGATCAAGATCCGCATTGCGGCGCCGGCGGTCGAAAATGCCGCCAACCGTGCGTTGGTCGAGTTTCTGGCCGCGCTCATCGGCGTTCCCCGGCGCAGGGTGCGAGTGGTCGCCGGCGGGACAGGCCGCCGGAAAATCCTGGAGATCGACGGCGTCGACGACGGTGCGCTCGCGCTCGCGCTGGCTCCCCGGCCCGCGGATGGCGCCGCACGGCGGCGGCCCTGATGGTTTATTCTTGCCGGACCCATGGAGACCAACACCTTGCAGTTCGACGGCATCGACTATCCTGACGCCGCCTCGTCGGATCCGAACACGCTGGGCTGGATGCACGGTGCGCCGCCCCCCGCGGAGCGCAGGATCCGCTTCGTCGACGATCGCTTTCTCGGCTTCCCGCAGCTGCGCTGGACGCTCTCCCACATGCGCGAACTGGTGCCGACCGCGAATGTCCGGCGCGGAGCCCTCGCGCCTTCCGAGCTCGGAGCGGCGGACACCGCGCTGGAGACCGAGATCGACGCGCTGCGGTTCACCGACATGCACGGCGTCGGCCGCACCTGGGCCGGCTCGCTTGCGAACACCTACGCGGACGGCATCCTCGTATTACACCGCGGCAGGCGGGTATACGAGCGTTACTTCGGCGCCTCACGGCCCGAGCGTGCGCACGCCTGTTTCTCGATCACAAAGTCCTACGTGGCGACGCTCGCGGTCGCCCTGATGCACGAGGGCGTCCTCGACGAAAACCAGACGGTTCCGTTCTATCTTCCGGAGATGGCCGCCACCGCGTACGGCGACGCCAGTCTGCGCCAGCTGCTCGACATGCAGGTCGGTGTCGCGTACTCGGAGCTCTATACCGACCCGAACGCCGAGATCTGGGCCTATGCGCGCGCCGGCGGACTGCGGCCGGCGCGGCCCAACGACGACGGGCCGGGCAACTTCTATGATTTCCTGAAGACCTTGCGCAAGGACGGCCGGCACGGCCGGCTCTTTGAGTATAAAACCGTCAACACCGACGTGCTGTGCTGGGTCATGAAGCGGGCGACGGGGATCAGCCTCGCCGACATGCTGTCGGAGCGCATCTGGTCGCGCCTCGGCTGCGAGGAGGACGCCTACCTCAGCGTCGATTCGATCGGGGTCGAAATGGGCGGAGGCGGCCTGAGCGCCGGCCTGCGGGATCTGGCGCGCTTCGGCGAACTGATGCGTCGCGAGGGGGATTGGGGGGGTAGGCAGATCCTGCCCGCGAGCGTCATCGCCTCGCTCCATGCCGGCTCCGATCCGGCGAAATTTCCGGCGGCCGAATATCCGCTGCTTCCCGGATACTCCTATCGCGACATGTGGTGGGTGTCACACGACGATCTCGGCACCATCGAGGCGCGCGGCATCCACGGCCAGCGCCTGTACGTCGCGCCCCGCGCCGAGGTCGTGATCGCCCGCTTCGCCTCGCACCCCGTGGCGACGAGCGCCGCCAACGATCCGATCACGCTCCCGGCTTTCCGCGCACTCGCGCAAATGTTGGTGCGTCGTTGAGCCGGCGCCCTGTGCCGGCGCCGCCAAGCGACCCGGGCGGCGCGCGTTCCGGCGCATCGCGCGCGCTGCGCGGCGCGAGCCTTGCGGCGCTCGGCATCGTTTTCGGGGATCTCGGCACGAGCCCGCTATACACGCTGCAGACGATCGTCGAGGCGACGGGTGGGAAGTTCTCGGTGGAGAGCGCTCTCGGCATCCTGTCCATGTTGTTCTGGACGCTCGTCGTCACGATTTCGGTGAAGTACTGCGCGCTGGTGATGCGCGCCGACAATCGCGGCGAGGGCGGAATACTGGCCTTGATGTCGCTCAACGACGCGAACGGCTTCACGCCGGGATTGCGCGCGCTGACGGCGATGGGCCTGCTGGGCGCGGCCTTGATTTACGGCGACGGGATCATCACGCCGGCCATTTCGGTCTTGAGTGCCGTGGAGGGCGTCAACTCGATAACGGCGAGTTTGAAGCCGTATGTGATGCCGGCGACGGTGGCCATCCTGCTCGCGTTGTTCACGGCACAGCGTGCGGGCACCGAGCGCATCGGCCGTGCGTTCGGACCGATCATGCTGGTGTGGTTCGTCGTGATCGCGGCGCTCGGCGCGGCCGCCATTGCACGACACCCCGGCGTGATCGCCGCCATCGACCCTCGCCTTGCGTGGCGCTATCTCCGGCACAGCGGAGCGTCCGCCTGGCTCGTGCTGGGCGGTGTGTTCCTGTGCATCACCGGCGGCGAAGCGCTGTACGCGGACATGGGACACTTCGGCAAAGCACCGATTCGCTGGTCGTGGTATTTGTTGGTGCTGCCCGCGCTGCTCATGAGCTATGCCGGGCAGACCGCATTTCTGATCGACCACGGATCGGCCGGCGGCAATCCGTTCTTTGAGATCGCGCCGGCCTGGGCGATGATACCCCTGGTTGCACTTGCGACCGTGGCGACGATCATCGCCAGTCAGGCGATCATCACGGGATCGTTCTCGATGACCCGCCAGGCCATGCAACTGGGCTGGTTTCCCGGCATCTCGATCCGGCAAACGTCGGACACGGTCTACGGACAGATTTATGTGCCGGCCGTCAACTGGCTGATGATGATCGCGACGATCGGCACGACCATCGCGTTCGGCAGTTCCGCCCGTCTGGCGGGCGCGTACGGCACCGCCGTGTCGACGACGATGTTTTTGACCACCGGACTTCTCATCCGGACCATGCGTCGGATTTGGAACTGGCATTTGATCGCGGTCACCGCTGTAGGCGGCACATTGCTCGCGGTCGACGGCGCATTCTTCGCCGCGAACCTGCTGAAGATTGCGGATGGTGGCTGGTTGCCTCTCAGCTTCGGCGCGATCGTATTGGCCGTGATGGTCACGTGGCGCGGGGGCTCCGAGGCCATGCGCGCGGCGCTCCTCCAGCCCCGGCCGGCCGAGGAGCAGTTCCTCGCCCGCCTGTGCGCCGGACTGGTCCCGCGCGTCGACGGAACGACGATTTTCCTGAGCCGCGGAATCCAGCGCATCCCGCGGCAGATCATGGACTACGCACGTTTCACCGGCGCGCTGCCGCGAAATGTCATTGCGCTCAGCGTGGTTTTCGAAACGGTGCCGCGACTGCGCGGAACTTCCTGTACGGTCGTCGAGGGGATGGGCATGGGTTTGTGGCATGCCGTAGCAAAGTTCGGATTCATCGAGATTCCGGACTTGCGCCGGGCCCTTGAACAAATTCCGGAATTGCGGGGGGTCATTGATTTCGACAACGCGATATTTGTCGGCACGCGCGATTTGGTGGTGCGCAAACCCGGCAGCAGGGTCCTCGGCGGCTGGCGTCTGCATTTGTTCGCCTATCTATATCGCAACGCCGCCAAGATCATGGATCGTTTCAATTTGCCCGCGCATAACGTCGTTGAAATCGGCCGCCAAATCGAGATATAGCACAAGGGATCAATCGATTGATGAAAGCGTTTCCTCCGATCAGGCGCGCGCTCACCTGTGTCGCGGCCACGGCGCAATTATTCATCGCGGCGCCAGTTGGGGCGGCCGATGCGGGCGTCGCGAATCCCGATCTCGCCGCGCGCTTTGCCGTGCACGGCCAGGCCACATTCGTCGACCAGCAGTCGAACGATTTCCGCGCACCGTATTCGGGCGCCAACAGCCTTACGCCCCGCATGAATCGGGAGACCACGGATGCCACGTTGTACGTCGGCGCCCGATTGTGGTCCGGAGCCGAAGCCTGGCTCACGCCGGAACTCGACCAGGGCTTCGGACTTGACAACACGGTGGGCGCTGCGGGCTTCCCGAGCGGCGAAGCCTATAAAGTCGGCCAGAACAAACCCTATCTGCGTCTGCAGAGAGTATTTCTGCGTCAAACGATCGAATTGCGCGGAGCGCAGCAGTCGGTCGAGCCCGATTCCATGCAATTTGGCGCCGCGACCAGCGCCAACAGACTCGTGTTCACAGTCGGCAAGTTCTCCGTCACCGACCTATTCGATACCAATCGATATGCACACGATCCGCGCGGAGATTTCCTCAACTGGACGGCGATTGATGCGGGCACTTTCGATTATGCCGCCGACGCTTGGGGGTATACGGTGGGCGCGGCTGCGGAGTGGTACCAAGACTCTTGGACGCTGCGTGCGGGGGTGTTCGATCTTTCGAACGTGCCAAACAGCATCCATCTGGATCCCGGCGCACATGAGTTCCAGTGGGTGGCGGAAGTGGAAAAGAGGGCGAATTTTGACGGAAAGCCCGGTCGGCTGCTGATCACCGCCTACGACAGCCGTGCTCGAATGGGACTGTTGAATTCAGCGGTTCAGCTCGCTGCGGGCACGGGCGGGACCGTGGACATCAGCGCGGTACGGCAGTACCGCAGCCGTGTCGGCGCGAGCTTGAATTTCGAGCAGGAGATAACGTCCGACGTGGGGGTATTCGCACGGGCTGGCAGGTCGGCGGGCAATGTAGAGGTATACGAGTTCACCGACATCGACCGCGCCCTTTCCGTCGGCCTGTCGATCGCAGGTACGCGCTGGGGTCGGCCCGGGGATACGGTCGGGGTCGCGGCGATGAACAACGGAATCTCCGCGGCCAGGCAGAACTACCTGAATGCCGGGGGGCTGGGGGTCTTGGTCGGTGACGGTCGGCTGCCTCATCCGGCCGCCGAAAGGATCATCGAGGCCTACTATGAGGCCGGCGTCATCGCCCATATGCACGTTACATTCGATTTTCAACGAGTCCAGAATCCCGGATACAACAGCGACCGTGGCCCCGTGCTGTTGATCGCCATGCGATTGCATGCCGAGTTCTGACACGCCGCCGCAGACCGGGACCAAGCTCAGCGCAGCTGGCTGTCCTTGCTGCCGCGCCGGTTGTAGCCGCTGAACCGGGCATCGGACTTGTCGCGCGCATCCTGGCAGGCGATGCACAGACGCACGCCCGCGATGGCGCTGCGCCGGGCCTCGGGTATCGGCGCCGCGCATTCCTCGCAGTGCGCGAGCGACGGACCCTGCGGCAGGCGACCTTGCACCCGGCTGACGCCGTCCTTGACGGTCGCGTCGATCTGGTCCTGCACCGCTCCGTCTCCAGCCCAACCCGTCGCCATGACAACTCCTCCGCGGCCGGCACCTGGACCGACGCGCCGATTCACCCTATTTTCCCATCCTGCCAGTTATCGGTCTTCGCGCGCGTGATTTCAAGTGGCGGACCGGCCTGGGCGCGCGGTGCCCCCGGCATGACCCTCGCGGCTTGAGTACGTCCCCGCCGCCGGATACTCTCGCGATGCAAGAGTTCACGCCGCGCCCCGCTCCAGGAGAGTTCCCGTGCAGAAGTCGAACGGTTTGACCGCGCTCCGCGCTTTCACGACGCTCGGCGCGGCCGCCCTGCTCGCCTCCGGCGCCGCGGCCGCCACGCCGCATCAGCCGCAGAACTGGTACAGCGGCGGACGCGACGGCGACGGCACCTACTTCTCGCCGCTCACCCAGATCGACCAGGCGAACGTCAAACACCTGGGCTTCGCGTGGCAGTACGACCTCGGCGATCCGCAACGGGGACAGGAGGCGACGCCGATCGTGATCGACGGTGTGATGTACACGTCGGGCACCTGGGGCTACGTCTACGCGATCGACGCGGCGACCGGCCGCGAACTGTGGCGCTACGATCCGCACGCGGACTACTTCGCCGCGCGCGAACCGTGCTGCGATCTGGTCAACCGGGGAGTCGCCGTGTGGCGCGGCGTCGTCTACGTCGCGTCGGTCGACGGCCGCTTGCACGCGATCGACGCGGCGACCGGGCACCGCCTGTGGGTGGCCGATACGATCGTCGATCACAGCCGCCCTTATTCGAGCACGGGAGCGCCGCAGATTGCCGGCAAGGTCGTGGTCATCGGCAACGGCGGCGCGGACATGGGACACGGCGCCGTCCGCGGCTATGTCTCGGCCTACGACCTGCGGAGCGGAAAGCTCGCGTGGCGCTTCTACACCGTGCCGCCGGCGCCGGGGAAGGCGCCCGGCGATTCCGCCGAGGCCGCCGCCGCGCGCACCTGGGATGCGCATCGGAGCGCGAAGTTCCGGGGTGGCGGAACCGTTTGGGACGGCTTCGCGTACGATCCGCGGCTCAACCTGGTCTACTTCGGCACCGGCAATGCGGCCCCCTATGATCTGCGGGAACTCGGCGCCTCGAAGCTCGACAGCCTGTACGCGGCCTCGATCGTCGCGCTGCATGCGGACACCGGCCGCCTGGCCTGGTATTACCAAACGACCCCGCATGACAGCTGGGATTTCGACTCCACGCAAAAATTGATCCTGGCGACGCTGCCCTTCGGCGGCCGGCCGCGGCAGGTGATCATGCAGGCGTCGAAGAACGGCTACTTCTACGTGCTCGATCGGCGCACCGGCCGCTTGCTGTCGGCCAAGAATTACACGTACGTGAATTGGGCGCGCGGCGTGGACCTGAAGACCGGCCGGCCGATCGTCGCCCGCCAGGCCGACTGGTACGGCTCGCCGAAAAGCATCTACCCGTCGTGGGCCGGGGGACACACCTGGAACCCGATGTCCTACAGCCCCGAAACGCACCTCGTCTACATTCCGGTCATCGACGCCCCGAGCGTCTGGGTGGACCTGCCGCACAACGGCGGAACGGTGAAATTCATCGACGGCTTCTTCACGGTCAACGGGATCATCGCCGACGACACCTACGATGCGGCGGATCTGCGGCGCCTGTACGGACCGGTGCCGAGCCTGGCGTCGATCAAGGCCGCGCGCGGCGCCGCGCCGGTGCGCGAATGGATCCGTGCCTGGGACCCGGAGCGCGAACGCACCGTCTGGCAGCACGAGACCTCATCCGGGATCCGCGGTTACGACGGCGGCATCATGTCGACCGCCGGCAACCTGGTTTTCCAGGGCCGCGGCAGCGGCGACCTATGGGTTTACGCCGCGGATACCGGCAGGGTGCTCGCGCGAATTCCGACCGGAAGCCACATCATGGCGGCGCCGATGACCTACATGGTGCATGGCCGTCAGTACGTCGCGGTGCAGACGGGCTACGGCGGCGCCGCGATCACGGTCGGGCCGATCCCGCCGTCGAGCGCCGCGTACCGCCGTCAAAACACGAATCGCATCATCGCCTTCGAACTCGGCGGCGGCAGGGTGCCGATGCCGCCGCCCCGCGTCCACACTCCGTTTCCACAACCGCCGCCCCAATCCGCGGACGCCGCCGCGATCCGGGATGGTGAAGTCAAGTTTGTGCAGGAGTGCTCTCGCTGCCACGTGCTCGGTCCGAGCACGACGCCGGACTTGCGCAAGCTCGGTCCCGGCCTGCACGCGCAATTCGATGACATCGTGCTGCGTGGCACGCTCGCCGCCGGAGGCATGGAACGATTCGACGATCTGCTGAGCCGGCGCGACGTCGATGACATCCACGATTACTTGATCGCGGAAAGCTGGCGCGCCTTCAACGCGCAGCAGGCCGACGCCGCCTCCCGATCCGCCGCTAAAAAGCGTTGAAGATGCTGCTGACCAGGTCGTTCGCGAGACCAAAGCCCGCACCCATGCCGAGCCCCGACATGACGTTGCCCATGAAGCCGCCGCCGCCGGAAGCATAAGGCTGCGCGCTCCATCCCCGCGGCGCGATCCCCGGCTGGGGCGCGTTGGCGACGTGGCTTTCGAGCGCATGGATGTACTGGGCCATTTGTTCGACCAGCATCATCGTGGTCTGGTTCTGTTTCTGTACCGCGAGCGCGGCCTCGCGCAGGTCGAGAATCAGCTCGCGTGCGAGCGATGGGTCCGTGATCTTGGCCTGCAGCTTCGCGGACAGACCCTGGATGCCCTGGGCCACCTGATCGGCCTGGGTTTGCAGCTGAACGACTTGGTTCTCGGCGGATTGATAATCCATGGTGCGGTACTCCGGCTGACGTGCGTGATGGGTGGATTGGATTGCGCCCGGCGTTTTTGGTTCCGGGTTCCGGGCGCTGCGGCGCCCGATCAACCGCCCTTGTCGCGCCCGTGCAGCCGTGCGACCAGGTCCGCCTCGCCGCGGCTCAAGCCGTATTGCTCCGCCAGTTTGCCCGATGTCGCACCACGGCGCGCCGAATCGATGGCCTGATCGAAGGGGCGCGAATCACCCCGCGACTCAACCACTCCCAGGCGTTCGGCGAGGCGCAGGAATTCCTGCTCGAGGCGCTTGGCGCGCCGCCCGGCCCGTGCCTGCATCGCCTGCGCTTCGTCCAGCCGGCGCCGCAGGTCGAGTACCGCGGACTCCTGCGTGCGCGCGTCCCGCCGCGCCCGCCGCGCCGCGCCCCCAGCGAGCGCCGCGGCCGCGAGCGCGACCAGCGCCATCATCAAACCAGCGGCGGCAAGCAGGGTGTCGACGTGCAGCGTGACCATCACGCGTAATCGTCGATCAGCGATTTCGGGATCCGGTGTACGCCCGTCTGCGCGGTCGGCGCGTCCTCGGACTGGCGCTGCTGCGGCTGATTGTCCTTGGAATTATCGCGTTGCTTGCCCTTGTCGGCGATCGGCAGCGTGGGGTAGAGACCGGAGTTGCTCAAACGGTCGACTTCGCTCATTGAGGTTTCACCTCCGCTTTAGTCAAAGCCGCCGCGGCCGTAGCGGCAGGCGGCACCGTCATCTTCGTCGCCGGCGCAGGTACGGACGCCACGGTGGCCGGTGCCGTTGCCGGTGCCGGTGCCGGTGCCGGCGCCTTGCCCGGCGCCGCGTTTGCGGCCGCGGCCGGTGCCGCGGTCGCCGCCCCGTTGGCATCGGACGAGTTCATCATGACGTCGCGCTCGCGCGCGGTCAACGTGTCACCCACCTGGGTCTGTTCCAGGATCAGGATCGCGACGCGGCGGTTGGCGTTGCGCCCGGCCGCCGTTGCGTTCGATTCGACCGGGTGATATTGGCCCAATCCGACGATTTCCAGGCGCAATGGATCGACACCGTCCCGCGTGAATTCGTGGACCACGCTCGCGGCGCGGCCGGCCGACAGTTCCCAGTTCGACGGGAACGCGGCGGTGTGGATCGGCCGGTCATCGGTATGACCTTCGACGCGGATCGGATTCGGAAAGGGCTTGAGCACGTCGGCAAGCTTGTCGAGCACCGGCAGCGCCGCCGGGGAGAACGCGTCCGAGCCGCTCGGAAACAGGATGTCGGTGTTGATCTCCACTTCGAGCCACAGGCTCTTGCGGCGCACGGTGACCAGTTTGGCGTCGATCAGCGATTTCATCGCATCCTGAACCTGATGCTCGAGCCGCAGCAGCACGCCGGGCACCTGCGGCAGGTCGACGGGCCTCGCCGCCGCCGGCTGATGCGCCGGCAGCTTCATCAACTCCGTCGGCGTGATTCCGGTCAGGGGCTTGCTTCCGCCCTTGCCGCTCTGCCGGCGGCCGATGTTGATCGGCTCGGTGGTTCGCGGCGCGCCGCGGAACGCGGCGACCAGCGAATCCGACAGCACGCGGAACTTCCCCTCATTGACCGACGACATCGCATACATGACGGTGAACAGCGCGAACAGCAACGTGACGAGGTCGCCGTAGGGGATGGCCCAGGCCTCGGTGTTGACGTGTTCTTCGTGTTTCTTCTTGCGCGCCATGACGGGTCAGTGGTGGAAGTAGCCCTTCAGCTTGGTTTCGATGTTGCGCGGATTCTCGCCCTGCGCGATCGCGATGATGCCCTCGATGACCATGGTCCTGACCTGGACTTGGTCGTGGATGATCGATTTGAGCTTGTTTCCCATCGGCAGCAGCAGAAGGTTCGCGAATCCGATTCCGTACACCGTCGAGACGAAGGCCGCGGCGATGCCCTTGCCGAGCTTGGACGGGTCGGCGAGGTGCTCCATGACCGCCATCAATCCCATCACGGCGCCGATGATGCCGAGCGTCGGCGAGTAGATTCCCATCGCCTCGAACACCTTGGCCGCCTGGGTGTCGAAATGCTCCATCGTCTCGAGCTCGATTTCCATGCTGGACCGGATCGCGTCGGGCTCGCCGCCGTCCACGAGCGACTGGAGCCCCTTCTTCAGGAAGTTGTCCTTCTCCTGCTCCACCGCCGACTCGAGACCGAGGAGCCCCTGCTTGCGCGCGATGTTGCTCCATTCCACGATCTTGTCGATCATCGCGTTCGAGTCGCTCGTCGGCGGCATGAACACCCAGGCGATGATCCGCCAGGCGCGCAGGAACGTCTGCAGCCGCGTCTGCATCAGGCTCGCCGCGAACGTCCCCAGAACCACGATCACGAACGCCGCGCTGCCGACCAGCGCGCCGGCGCTGCTGCCCTTCAGGATGGCGCCGCCGATGACGGCGACCAGGGCGAGCGGAATGGCGATGAGGCTCAGGAAATCCATCGTTTAATCCGCGGTCAGCCACTCGGACAGCCGGGCGCGCAGGCGCACCAGCGCCTGTCCGTGTATCTGGCAGACGCGCGACTCGGAGACCTCCAGGACCTCGCCGATTTCCCGCAGATTCAGCTCCTCGTCGTAGTACAGGGACAGGACCAGCTTTTCGCGCTCGGGCAGCTGATCGATCGCCCCCGCCAGCGCCGCGCGAAAGCCCTCGTCTTCGATGTGGTCGAACGGCCCCGGCCGCTCGTCGCGGGCGTGCTCGGCCGGACTCGAGTCATCGTCGCTGGAGCCCATTTGATCGAAGCTGAACAACCGGCAGCTCGCCGCATCCTGCACCAGCTTGTGATAGTCCTCGATGCCTATGCCCAGCGCTTCGGCGATGTCCGCACCGTTCGCGTCGCGGCCCTTCTCGTTTTCCAGCTTGCGGATCACGTCGGACATCGCGCGCATGCTGCGATGCACCGACCGTGGCGTCCAATCGGACTTGCGCACCTCGTCGAGCATCGCGCCGCGGATGCGGATGCCCGCATAGGTCTCGAAGTTCGCGCCCTTGGTCGGCGAATAATGCTTGGCGGCGTCGAGCAGGCCGATCATCCCCGACTGGATGAGGTCGTCCACCTCGACGTTTGGGGGCATGCGGCTCACCAGGTGATACGCGATGCGTTTGACCAGATCGGCATGTCGTATGACCAATTCCTGCTGCGGCACCTGGTCGACGGGAACATCGCTCCCGCTCGGTTTGGAGGTGCGCTGGTTCGCGCCTGAATATTGTGTGCTTGCTCTCATTGCAGTACCGTCGAAGGAGCTATCCGGGCCCCCACCATTCGTTCCACGAAGAACTCCAGGTGACCTCTTGCGCCTTTCGGCACGGACCATTTATCGGCCTTGGAGGCCAGATTCTTGAGCGCCTGCGACGAAATTGACGCCGGGTAGGCGTCGACGACCGCGGTTTGGTGCTGAACCGAGCGGCGCAGGTATTCGTCGTAGGGCACGGAGCCCGCGAATTCTAGGTTCACATTGAGAAACCGGTCACAGACCCGCTGCATTTTCTGGAACAGCTCCGCACCCTCGCACGAGTGACGCGTCTGATTCGCGAGAATCTGAAACCGCTGCACGCCGTGTTCCCGGCTCAGCACCTTGATCAGCCCGTAGGCGTCGGTGATCGACGCCGGCTCGTCGCAGACGACGACGAGCACGTGGTGCGCCGCCTGCGTGAACGTGACGACGCTGTCGTGGAGCCCGGCGGGCGTGTCGATGATCAACACGTCGACGCGGTGGTACAAGTCGCTGAACGCCCGGATCAGCCCGGCGTGTTCGGCCACCGACAGGTTCGCCATGCGTTTGCTGCCGGACGCGGCCGGCACGATCTGCAGGCCGTGCGGACCGGTGACGATCACGTCCTCGAGCGCGCACTCGCCGTTGATGACATGACCCATGTGAAAGCGCGCGTGCAGACCCAGGAGCACGTCGACGTTCGCGAGGCCGAGATCGGCGTCGACCAGCATCACGTCCCGGCCCGAGGCCGCGATCGACACCGCGAGGTTGGTGGAGACCGTCGTCTTGCCGACGCCGCCCTTGCCTCCGGTCACGGCCAGCACCTTCACCGGCCGCTGCGAGTTGATCCGGGAGAGCTGCTCCGCCTGGTTGCGCGGCAGTTTGAAGTCATGCATGGGCTTGTACTCCGCCGAAATGGCGTGCGAGATAGTTTTCATCGTGGCCGGATGGCGCCTTCTGCTTCATTCGCGCGGCGGCGCGCACCAGCCACACGCGCCGTTGATGGGCGGTGTGCAGATCCTCCGGAACCCGCTGGCCGTTGCACAGATAGGCGATCGGCAGGTCATGGCGGACGGCCGTCGACAGGGCGGCGCCCAGGCTCGCGGCCTCGTCGAGCTTCGTCAGGATGCACGCCGCCGGCGCGAGGGCGGCAAAGGCGGCCGCCGCTTCCTGCAGCGCGTGTGCCTCGCCCTGGGCGGACAACGTGAGCAGGATCCGCGCCTGCGGTGCGCCGGTCTTCAACGCGGCCAGTTGCGCGGCCAGGCGCGGATCTCGCGGCCCGAATCCGGCCGTGTCGATCAGCACGAGCCCCCTGCCCCGCAGGCGTTCGAGCACCTGGGCGAGTTCGGCGCCGCTGTCCGCCGAGTGCAGCCGCACCCCGAGGATCCGCGCGTACGTCTGCAGCTGCTCGCGGGCGCCGATCCGGTAGCCGTCGGTGCTGACCAGGGCCAGCCCCTCGCTGCCGTGCTTGGCGCACCATCGGGCCGCGAGCTTCGCGATCGTCGTGGTCTTGCCGACGCCGGTTGGACCGACGACCGCCGTGACGCCGCCCGTGACGCAGGTCGTGTCATCGACCAGCGGCAGGAACTTCGCGAGCAATGCGAACGGAATCTGCGCCGGATCGGCGAGGCGCGTTTTGCGCGGCGCGGCGGCGGCGAGGCGCAGCGCAATGTCCGGGGCGATGTCGAGCGCCGTCAGTTGTTCGAGGATGCGGGCCTTCAACGGTTCCCGCGCCTTGCGGTCGCTCCAGTTGAGGTTGGCGAGCCCGCCCTCGAGCAAGCGGCGCAGGTCCTGCAATTCGCGCCGCACCGCCAGGTACGGCGCGT
>JBBISV010000079.1:0-14234 GCA_037441085.1 Gammaproteobacteria bacterium
GCGAGCTGCAGGACATGGCGGGCGCCGTCGGCCTGCGCGAGGTGCGCTACGGCTACTCGGGCGCGAATCACCTGACCGCGGAAAAGGACACGTCGAACCCGTACTTCACGTTCGATCCGGCCAAGTGCATCGTCTGTTCGCGCTGCGTTCGCGCCTGCGACGAACAGCAGGGAACGCTCGCGCTCACGATTCAGGGACGCGGCTTCGACTCGGTGGTCTCGGCAAGCCAGGCCGAGACCTTCTTCGACTCCGAATGCGTCTCCTGCGGCGCCTGCGTCCAGGCCTGCCCCACGGCGACGCTGTCGGAGAACAGCCTGATCGAACGGGGACAGGCGGAGCACAGCGTCGTGACGACCTGCGCCTACTGCGGCGTCGGCTGCTCGTTCCGCGCGGAAATGAAGGGCGAGGAAATCGTGCGGATGGTGCCGAACAAGGACGGCGGCGCGAATCACGGCCACTCCTGCGTGAAGGGACGTTTCGCGATCGGCTACGCGTCGCACCCGGACCGCATCGTCAAGCCGATGATCCGCGCCCGGATCACCGACCCGTGGCGCGAGGTGTCCTGGGAGGAGGCGATCGCCCACGCCGCCTCCGAACTGAAGCGCATCCAGTCCGTCCACGGCCGCGACTCCATCGGCGGCATCACGTCCTCACGCTGCACCAACGAGGAAACCTACCTCGTGCAGAAGCTCGTGCGCGCCGGCTTCGGCAACAACAACGTCGACACCTGCGCCCGCGTGTGTCATTCGCCGACCGGCTACGGCCTGAAACAGACGATGGGCGAGTCGGCCGGCACGCAGAATTTCGACTCGGTGATGAAGGCCGACGTGATCCTGGTGATCGGCGCGAACCCGACCGACGGCCACCCGGTGTTCGCTTCGCAGATGAAGCGTCGCCTGCGCCAGGGCGCGCAGCTGATCGTCGCCGACCCGCGTCGCATCGATCTCGTGCGCACGCCGCACGTCGAGGCCGCGCATCACCTGAAGCTGCGGCCCGGGACCAACGTCGCGCTGATCAACAGCATCGCCCACGTCATCGTCACCGAGGGCCTGGTCGACGAGGAATTCGTCGAGACGCGCTGCGAGGCGGCGTCGTTCGACAAGTGGCGCGCGTTCGTCGCCTCGGAGCGCAATTCGCCCGAGGCGATGGAGCCGGTCACCGGCGTCCCGGCGGCCACGGTGCGCGCCGCCGCGCGGCTGTACGCGAACGCCGGGAACGGCGCGATCTATTACGGCCTCGGCGTCACGGAACACAGCCAGGGGTCGACCGCGGTCATGGGGATCGCGAATCTTGCGATGGCGACCGGCAACATCGGCCGCGAGGGCGTGGGCGTCAACCCGCTGCGCGGCCAGAACAACGTCCAGGGATCCTGCGACATGGGTTCCTTCCCGCACGAGTTCCCCGGCTATCGTCACGTCGGCGACGACGCGGTTCGCGCCTCTTTCGAGCGCGCATGGGGCGTCACGCTGCAGAGCGACCCGGGGCTCAGGATCCCCAACATGTTCGAGGCGGCGCTGGACAATGAGTTCAAGGGCCTGTACATCGAGGGCGAGGACATCGCCCAGTCCGATCCGAACACCCAGCACGTGACCGCGGCCCTGTCCGCGATGGAATGCATCATCGTCCAGGACCTGTTCCTCAACGAGACCGCGAAGTTCGCCCACGTGTTCCTGCCGGGCTCCTCGTTCCTGGAGAAGGACGGCACGTTCACGAACGCGGAACGGCGGGTCTCCAGGGTTCGCAAGGTCATGCGGCCGAAGGCCGGCTACGCGGACTGGGAGATCACCCAGCTACTGGCCAATGCGATGGGCTATCCGATGCATTATTCGCACCCGTCGGAAATCATGGACGAGATCGCGCGTCTCACGCCGACCTTCGCCGGCATGAGCTTCGATGCCATCGATCGGGCGGGCAGCATCCAATGGCCCTGCGACGCGTCCCATCCCGACGGCACGCCGACGATGCATGTCGGCGCGTTCGTGCGGGGCAAGGGAAGGTTCTTGGTCACCGAATACGTTCCGACCGCCGAGAAGGTCACGCCGCGTTACCCGCTGCTGCTGACCACGGGACGGATACTCAGCCAGTACAACGTCGGCGCACAGACACGGCGCACGATGAACAACCTCTGGCACGACGAGGACAGGCTGGAAATCCATCCCCACGACGCCGAGGAGCGCGGCATCGCCGACGGCGACTGGGTCGGCATCGCGAGCCGCGCCGGAGAAACCGTGCTGCGGGCGACCGTCACGCCGCGCGTGCAGCCGGGCGTCGTCTACACGACCTTCCATTTTCCCGAATCCGGCGCCAACGTGATCACGACCGACAATTCCGACTGGGCGACGAACTGCCCGGAGTACAAGGTCACGGCGGTGCAGGCCACCCGCGTCAACCAGCCGTCGGAGTGGCAGAAGCGGTTCCGCGAATTCAGCGAAGGCCAGGAGGCGCTGCTGCGCGGGGCCGACGTCTTCATGGCCAAGTAGGCGGCGCCGATGAACGACGATCATCTGGTCAAGATGGTGAACGACATCGGCGCGTTCTTCCACGCCGAGCCGGACCATGAACAGGCGGTCGCGGGCATCGTCAACCACGTCGTCAAGTTCTGGACGAGGCGGATGCGCGAAAAGCTGGTCGCGCGCTGGCGCGCCGGCGAGACGGGGTTCGACGAACTGCCGCTCGAGGCGGTACGCCGCCTGGCGGCGCAAAGTCCCGCTTGAAGTGCCCCGGCCTGCGCGCCGCCCTGCTCGCGGCGGCCGCGTTGGTCCTCGCGCAACCGCGGCCCGCGCGAGCCTGGGGCGCCGAAGGCCACCGAATCGTCGGCCTCATCGCGCAGCACTATCTCCGACCGGCGGTGCGGCGGCGGGTCGATGCGATCCTGGCGACGGACCACAGCGGTCTCGTCCGCGGCACCGGAATCGCCGCCGAATCCACGTGGGCGGATCGGTATCGCGACTCCGACCGGGATCGCCGCGGCGCGCGCTATCTGCGCACCCGGCAGTGGCACTACATCGACCTCGAACGCCGCGCGCCGGACCTGCGCCGCGCGTGTTTCGGCGAGAGGCCGTTGCCGCCGGGTGAACCGGCCTCCCGCGGCCCCGCCGACGACTGTGTGGTCGACAAGGTGCGGCAATTCGATCAAGAACTCGCGCAGCCGGCGACGAGCGCCGCCGAACGCCTGCGTGCGCTGCAATTCCTGCTGCATTTCGTCGGCGACCTGCACCAACCCCTGCATTGCAGTGACGACCATGACCGCGGCGGCAACGACGAGCGCGTGCTCGTCGCGGGCGCGCGCGCCGGCAGTCTGCATCACGCCTGGGACACGACATTCGTCGCCGCGCTGGGCCGCTCGCCCGAACGGGTCGCCGCGGACTTGATCCGGGGGATTTCTCCGGCCGATCGCCGCGTGTGGAGCGGCGGCACGGTGGCCGACTGGGCGATGCAAAGTCATCGCGTCGCGGAGCGCATCGCGTACGGGCGTCTGCCCCGTCCGGACGCCGGCGGCCGCTACCGGCTGGACGCCGCGTATGTCACGGCGTCCAAGGGCGCCGTCCGCGTGCAGCTGCAGCGCGCGGGCCTGCGGCTCGCGCGCCTGTTGAACGCCGATTTCGGCGGTACGCGCCGCCGCTAAGACCTCAAGCGGAGACCGTCAGCACGATCTTGCCGACGTGCGCCGAGGATTCCATCAGCCGGTGCGCCGCGGCCGCCTCGCCGAGCGGAAACGTCGCGTGCACGACCGGCCGCACGCGTCCGGCCTCCAGCAGGGGCCAGACGTGGCGGCGCAAGCCCTCGGCGATCACCGCCTTCTGCGCGACGGTGCGCGGCCGCAGCGTCGAGCCGGTGAGCGTCAGGCGCTTGCGCATCACGAGACCGAAATCCACGTCCGCGTGCGCTCCGCCCTGCACCGCGATGGTCACGATGCGCCCCTCGACCGCCGCCGCCGCGATATTTCTCGGCACATAGGGACCGCAGACCATGTCCAGTATCACGTCGGCGCCGCGGTCCCCGGTTTCGCGCCGGACCACCTCGACGAAGTCCTCGGCGCGATAGTCGATGCCGCGCACCGCGCCGAGTCGCTCGCAGGCGCGCGCCTTTGCGTCGGATCCGGCGGTCGCCAGCACCCGTGCGCCGAACGCGGCCGCGAGTTGGATCGCGACGGTACCGATGCCGCTGGTTCCGCCGTGGATCAACACCGTCTCGCCGGCCTTGCAGGCGCCGCGCTCGAACAAGTTGGTCCAGACGGTAAAAAAGGTCTCGGGCAGAGCTGCGGCCTCGATCATCGTGAATCCGCGCGGCACCGGCAGGCACAAGGCCGCCGCCGCCACCGCGTAGCCGGCATAACCACCGCCGGTCACGAGCGCGGTGACCTGCGCGCCGACCGTCAACCCCGCGACACCGGGGCCCAGGGCGGCGACTTCACCCGCGATTTCCAGGCCGAGCACATCCGAGGCCCCCGGCGGCGGCGGGTAGGAACCCTGACGTTGCAGCACGTCGGGACGGTTGACGCCCGCGGCGGCCACCCGCAGCAGCACCTCGCCCTCGGCGGGAACCGGCACCGGCCGCCGGCCGAGGCGCATGCCCTCGGGCCCTCCGGCCGCGGCCACTTCTACGACCGGCATTATCGACGGCACCGTGGACATCATGAACAACTCCTTGAATTGGCCGCTAGTTTCCGATCAAGCCCGCGCCGACGTTGATCGCGAACCCGAGGATCGCGGCATTGAACAAGAACGACACCAGCGTGTGCGCCAGGACCACGCGGCGGATCGGCGCGTCCATCGTCGACACGTCCGAAGTCTGGCACGCGCAGGAAATCGTGAACGAGAAATACGCGAAGTCCCAGAACACCGGCATCTCGGTGCGCGGGAACTGCAGCGGCCGCCGCCCGGCGTCCGCGCTGTAGAACAAGTCGGCGTATTGGGACGTGAATATCGTCGGCACCAGCAGCCAGGACGACAACAACGTCCCGGCGGCGAGCGCCAGGTGCGCGACCCGTTCCGCGCCCGTCACATGCCTCAGCGTCGACAGGATCGCGACGATCGCCGCCAGGCTGAGCACGGCGACCGTGATCACGATGATCGAGATCACCGTCGTGCCTTCATCCTCCACGTCGAACCGTTCACATATCTGTTCGGCCGACAGGCTCGTCATCCAGCGGAACACCAGCGCCAGGAACAGCACGACCGAGCAGTTCCAGGCAAGGAGCAAGCGGCTGACCGCGGACCACTGACCGGGCAGCGCGAAGTAGGCGGCGACGCCGATCGTGGTTGCGACCAGAAGTCGCGGATGGTAGCGGATGTACTTGTACATGGACGTCCCACGCGGCGTGGACCAAAACCCTGGGCGGCCGCCAGTGTAAGCGCTCTCACGGCGCCAAAGCCACGGCTTTTGCGCGCGGCGCTTGCGGCCCGATGGAATAGGCCGATACTCTTCGGGGTTCAACACGACCCAAGGAGCACAGCATGATGAAACCGGCATCGGATTCCGGCACCGGCACCACCTCGCCGGATCTTCCCGCGCACAGGGTCTTGAGCGGGCAGAAAGCCCTCGTCACCGGCGCGAACTCCGGCATCGGCCTGAGCGTCGCCCTCGCCCTCGGCGCCGCGGGCGCCGACGTCGTGGTCAACTACGTCGTCGGCGACGACGCCGCGAACGCCGTCGTCGAGGAAATCCGCCGCTCGGGCGTGCGCGCGATCGCCGTGAAGGCCGACGTCTCCTCCGAGGCGGACGTCGAGCGCATGTACGCGACGATGCTTGCCGAATTCGGCACCATCGACATTCTCGTCAACAACGCCGGCTTGCAGCGGGATTCGGCGTTTCGCGACATGACGCTGGCGGAATGGAACACCGTGATGAGCGTGAATCTCACCGGGCAGTTCCTGTGTGCGCGCGCGGCGATACGCGAGTTCCTGCGGCGGGGGGTCGTTCCGCAGGTGTCCTGCGCGGCCGGGAAGATCATCTGCATGAGCTCCGTGCACCAACAGATCCCCTGGGGCGGTCATGCGAACTACGCCTCCTCGAAGGGCGGCATCAAGCTGCTGATGGAGAGCCTCGCGCAGGAGGTCGCGCCGCAGCGGATCCGGGTGAACGGCGTCGCGCCGGGCGCGATCCGCACGCCCATCAACACCTCGGCCTGGGACACGAAGGAGGCCTACGCCCGCCTGATGACGCTCGTGCCCTACGGGCGCATCGGCGAGCCGCAGGACGTCGCCCGCGCGGTGGTGTGGCTCGCCTCCGATCACTCGGATTACGTCGTCGGCACCACCTTGTATGTCGACGGGGGAATGACGCTGTACCCGGGCTTCGCGACGGGCGGCTAGGAGTCCGCGCCGGGCGGCCGCTTCCACACAAGATCCAGGTGCTTCGCCGCCCGGACGTCGTCGAGCCGCCGCACCGGCAGCCGGTGCGGCGCGGTTTTCACACGCTCCGGATCCGTGACCGCCTCGGCCTGGATCGCGATCATCGCGGCGACGAATCCGTCGAGCGTCTCCCGGGCCTCGGTTTCCGTCGGCTCGATCAACAGACATTCCGGCACCAGTTGCGGGAAATAGACCGTGGGCGCGTGCATGCCGTGGTCGAGCAGGCGCTTGGCGAAATCCATCGCGGTGACCCCGCGCTCGGCCGCCTCGCGCTTCAGCGTCAGGATGAATTCGTGCGATGCGCGACGGGACGGATACGCCGCTTCGAATCCCGCCAGCCGCAGCCGCGCCAGCAGATAGTTCGCGTTCAGCGTCGCATATTCGGCCACGCGCGGCATGCCCTCGCGCCCGATCATGCGCATGTAGACGTAGGCGCGCAGCAGGACGCCGACGTTTCCCATGAACGCCGACAGCCGCCCGATGGTCTCGGGAAGGTCGCGCTCATCGAGCCAGCCGTAGCCCGTCGCGCCGCGGCCGACGATCGGCACCGGCAGATAGGGCAGCAGGCGCCTGCCGACGCCGACCGCGCCGGCGCCGGGACCGCCGCCGCCGTGCGGCGTGGAGAAGGTCTTGTGCAGGTTCATGTGCATCACGTCGAAGCCCATGTCTCCGGGTCGCACCTTGCCGAGGATCGCGTTCAAGTTCGCGCCGTCGTAGTAGAGCAGCGCGCCTGCCCGGCGCGAAATCGCGGCGATCTCGGTGATCGACCGCTCGAACACGCCGAGCGTGGACGGATTCGTCAGCATCACGCCCGCCGTGTTCGCGCCGACCGCCTTGCGCAGCGCCTCCAGGTCGCAGTCGCCGTCGGCATTGCAGCGGATCTCGACCACCTTCATCCCGCACATCGTCGCCGTCGCCGGATTGGTGCCGTGCGCGGCCTCGGGCACGATGATCTCGTTGCGCGCCGCATCGCCGCGCGCGCGATGATAGGCGCGGATCATCGCAACCCCGGCGAACTCGCCCTGGGCGCCCGCCATCGGCGTCAGCGAAACGCCCTCCATGCCGGTCACTTCGCACAGCATCTGCTGCAGTTCATACAGGCAGGCGAGCAGGCCCTGGCCCATCGACACCGGCGCGAGCGGGTGTCGCGACAGGAATTCGGGCAGCATCGCGTACTGGTTGGCGCCGCGCGGGTTGTACTTCATCGTGCAGGAACCCAGCGGATAGAACTGCGTGTCGATCGAGAAGTTCTTCTGCGACAGGCGCGTGTAATGACGCACCGCCTGCAGTTCCGACACTTCCGGCAGCGGCGGCCGCCGCCGGCGCAGCAGCTCCGGCGGCAGTCCCGAGTCGGCTTCCGGCGGCAGCTGCGCGGCGGCCCTGCGGCCCGGCCTCGACAGGTCGAATATGGTCGCGGCGCCGGACTCGGCGCCGCCCGCGGGATCGTTCATCGCGACTCCTCGAGCGCCGACGCGTAGCGCAGCACATCCTCGGTCGTTTTGGTCTCCGTCGCGCAGACGAGCAGCGTGTGGCCGAGCTCCGGATACTCGCGGGCGGCGTCATAGCCGGCCGCGATGCCGCGGCGCGCGAGTGCCTCGACGATGGGGCCGACCGGCCGGTCGAATCGCAGCAGCGCCTCATGAAATCTCGGCGCGGTGAATGCCGGACGCACCCCGCCCTGCCGCGTGAGCGCTTCGACCAGCTCCGCGGTGCGCGCGCACGAGGCCGCCGCGACCCGCTCCAGACCCGAGGCGCCGAGCAGCGCGAGATAGATCGTCGCCGCCGTCATCACCAATCCCTGGTTGGTGCAGATGTTGGACGTGGCCCTGCCGCGGCGGATGTGCTGCTCGCGCGCCTGCAGCGTCAGCGTGTATCCGGGCCGGCCGTCCAGGTCGAGTGTGCGGCCGGCGATGCGCCCGGGCATCTGCCGCACGTATTCCATCCGGGTCGCCATGAAGCCGAAATACGGCCCGCCCGCCGACAGCGGCACGCCGAGCGGCTGGCCCTCGCCGACGACGATGTCCGCGCCGCGCTGCCCCCACTCGCCCGGCGGGGAGATCAGCGCGAGCGCGGTGGGATTGACGACGGCGACGACCAGAGCGCCCTGCGCGTGCGCCCAGTCCGTCAAGCGGTCCGCCTCCTCGATGGAACCGAAGAAATTCGGCTGCTGGATCACGAGCGCCGCGACGTCGGCGCCGCTCCAGGGTTCGAGCGCATCCGGCGTCGTGCGTCCGGACTCGCGGTCGAAGTCCACGGCCTCGAACAGGAGCTGCTGCGGGCCCGCGATCGCCGCCGCGCAATGGCGATAGGCGGGGTTCACGGCCCGCGGCATCAGGATCCGTGGGGTCCCGGCGCGGCGATTCGCGCGCACCGCCATCAGGCAGCCCTCGGCGAGCGCGGAGCCGCCGTCGTACAGCGATGCGTTCGACACCTCCATGCCGGTCAGCGCCGCGATCATGCTCTGGAATTCGTAGATCGTTTGCAGAGTCCCCTGGCTCGCCTCGGCCTGGTAGGGGGTGTACGCCGAGTAGAACTCCCCGCGGGTCGCGATCGCCCACACTGCGGCCGGGATGTGATGCTCATAGGCGCCCGCGCCGATGAAATTGAGCGCGCGGCCGTCGAGCGCGGCGCGCTCGGACATCAGCCGTCCGACCTGCATCTCCGAGGCCGCGGGCGGTATGCCGGTGAGGGGCGCGGCGCGCAGATCCTTCGGTATCTCGTCGAACAGCGCCTCGATGTCGCCGACGCCGATCACGCGCAGCATCTCGCGGACCTCTTCGTCGGTGTGCGGAATGAAGGCCATGCCGCGTCAGCCGCCGTCCGCGAGCAGCTTTTCGTACTCGGCCGGCTCGAGCAGCGCCGCGGCGCCGGCGCCCTCAGCCGGCGCGAGCCGCCACAGCCAGCCGTCGCCGTACGGATCCGAATTGATCCTCTCCGGCGCATCGCCGAGCGTGCCGTTTCCCGCCACCACCGTGCCCGCGACCGGCGCGTAGACATCCGAGGCGGCCTTGACGGACTCGACCACCGCGCAGGCCTCGCCGGCCGCGAGAACGCGTCCCGCCTGTGGGGTCTCGACGTACACGACGTCGCCGAGCGCGTGCTGCGCGTGATCGGTGACGCCGATGGTCACGGTGCCGTCGGCATTCTTGCGCACCCATTCATGCGACTTGGTGTAGCGCAGGTCGGCCGGTATTTTGCTCGCCATGTGATGAACCTCGCGATGATATCGATTGAATTCGATCGTCACGCGGCGGCGCGCGCTATGGCGCGGACACCGCCCGGCCGAAGCGGACGAAGGGCGGCGCCACCAGGTGCGCGCGCAGGGGCTTGCCGCGAATCTCCACGTCGACCGCGCCGGCCGCCGCCGCGGGGACCCGCGCCAGGCCGATCGACCGGTTCAAGGTCGGCGCAAAGCCGCCGCTGGTCGTCTCGCCGTCACCCGCGGGCGTGCGCAGCCGTTGGTGACTGCGCAACACGCCGCGATCGTCCAGCACGACGCCGACGAGCTTGCGCGCGACGCCCGCGGCCCGCTGCGCCTCGAGCGGCTCGCGGCCGATGAACCGGCGTCCGTCGCCGAGCGCGACGGTCCAGCCGAGACCGGACTCGAGCGGCGTCGTCGATTCGTCCATGTCATTGCCGTACAGGTTCAGGCCCGCTTCGAGCCGCAGTGTGTCGCGCGCGCCGAGACCGCAGGGCCGGACCCCGGCCTCCATCAATCGATCCCACAGCGGCCCGGCCTGCGCGGCCGGGAGCATGATCTCGACGCCGTCCTCGCCGGTGTAGCCGGTGCGCGCGACCATGGTCTGTTGATCGCCGATGTCGATCGTCGCGGCGCCGAAGCCCGCGAGCGCGAGCACCCTCGCGGCCGCGTCCGCCGAAAACTGCGCCGCGGCGCCCGCGCGCGCGCGCGGCCCCTGAACCGCGATCATCGCCAGGTCGCGGCGCGCGCGCACCTCGACGCCCGACTCCGGAATCCGGGCCTCGATCCACGCGAGATCCTTCGCCGCGCTGCCGGCGTTGACGACGAGCCGGTAGTCCTCGGGCGCGCACCGGATCGCGATCAGATCGTCGATGATGCCGCCCGCGTCGTTCAGCATGCACGAGTAGAGAGCGCGCCCCGGCGCGGCGAGGCGCGCGACGTCGTTGGCGAGCAGGCGCCGCAACAGCGCCGCGGCGCCGGGCCCGCGCACGTCGATGATCCCCATGTGGGACACGTCGAAGACACCGGCGTCGCGGCGCACCGCGTGATGCTCCTCGATTTGCGATCCGTAGTGCAGGGGCATGCGCCAGCCGTGAAATTCCACGAAGGTCGCGCCCCGGGCTTCGTGCCGTTCGAACAGCGGAGTCGTCGCCACCATGAGCACCCTCCCGCGCGGACGATTCAGAACAGGCCGACCACGCGGCCGTCGGCATCCAGGTCGATCGACTCGGCCGACGGCGTCCTCGGCAGCCCCGGCATGGTCATGACGTCGCCGCAAACCATGACGACGAATTCCGCACCGGCCGACAGGCGCACCTCGCGCACATCGATGACGTGTCCCGAGGGCGCGCCGCGCAGCCGCGGATTCGTCGAGAACGAATACTGCGTCTTGGCGACGCAGATGGGATAGCGGCCGTAGCCCTGCTCCTCGAGCCGTTGAATGCGCGCGCGCACCCGCGCATCGGCGTGCACCTCGCGCGCACCATATATCTTGCTGGCCACCATCGTCATCTTTTCCCACAGCCCGGCCTCATCCGGATAGACGAAGCGAAAATCGGCCTTCGCCGATTCGATCATCGCGATCACGGTCCTCGCGAGCTCCTCGGCGCCGCGCGCCCCTTCGGCCCAATGCCGCGCGACCACGACCGGCGTGTCGCGCGCGCGCATCTTGCGCTTCAACAACTCCGTCTCCGCCGCCGTGTCGCGCGCGAACTGGTTGATCGAAACGACGCACGGCAGGCCGTAGTGGTCGCGCACATTGTCGACGTGACGCTCCAGGTTCGCAAGCCCCGCCTCGAGCGCATCGAGATTCTCGACGTCCAGCTCCGCCAGGTCGGCGCCGCCGTGGTATTTCAGCGCGCGAATCGTGGCGACGAGCACCACGGCGTCTGGACGCAGGCCGCTCTTCCGGCATTTGATGTCGACGAACTTCTCGGCGCCGAGATCGGCGCCGAACCCCGCCTCGGTCACGACGTAATCGGCGAGCTTCAGCGCGGTGCGCGTCGCGATCACCGAGTTGCAGCCGTGCGCGATGTTGGCGAACGGGCCGCCGTGGATGAACGCCGGATTGCCCTCGAGGGTCTGAACCAGATTGGGCTTGATCGCGTCCTTCAGCAGCACGGTCATCGCCCCATGCGCCTTCAGGTCCCGCGCACGCACCGGCCGCTGATCGCGCGTGTGCGCCACGACGATGTTGCCGAGGCGCTGCTTCAGGTCGTCGATCGAGGTGGCGAGGCAGAATATCGCCATCACCTCGGAGGCGACGACGATGTCGAACCCGTCCTGCCGCGGAAAGCCGTTGCCGACACCGCCCAGACCCGCGGTGATGTCGCGCAAGGCGCGGTCGTTCATGTCGACGACCCGCCGCCAGGCGATGCGGCGCACGTCGATGTCCAGGGCGTTGCCGTGATGAATGTGATTGTCGATGAGCGCGGCGAGCAGGTTGTTGGCGAGACCGATCGCGGAGAAATCGCCGGTGAAATGCAGGTTGATGTCCTCCATCGGCACCACCTGCGCGTAACCGCCGCCGGCGGCCCCGCCCTTCATGCCGAACACCGGCCCGAGAGACGGCTCGCGGATGCAGCTGATCGCGCTCCTGCCGATGCGGTTCAGCGCGTCGCCGAGGCCGACCGTCGTCGTCGTCTTGCCCTCGCCCGCCGGGGTCGGCGTCATCGCCGTCACCAGAATGAGGCGCCCGCTGTCCCGCCGCCACAGTTCGGTCGCGTAGTCCAGCGTGATTTTCGCCTTGTAGCGTCCGTAGGGCTCGAGCGCCTCCTCGGGTATCGCCAGACGCTCCGCTATGCGGGTGATCGGCTGCAGCGTCGCGCGCTGAGCGATTTCTATGTCCCTGAGCATGACTCCTGACTCCTCGTCGCCGCCCGATGCCGCCAGAACGCACCATCCCCAGGCGCCTATTCGCGCCCGCGCGGGCCCATTGTCAAGCGCCGGACGCGCGGTTGACGGCGTCGACGTCGGCTGCGAGGATGCAAGACCGGCCACGCATGAGCGCTCATAAAGACATCGATTCCGCACACGCGGGCAAGACACCGGCGCAGAGTCGCGCCGGACGACGCCGCGCCAAGCCCGTGGGATTGCGGCGCCTGAAGCTGGGCGATCGCCGGATCATCACCCAGGGAATCGCGCCGGCGGTCTTCCAGGATCTCTACCACTATTTCATGACGGTCGGCTGGCCGCAGCTGTTCGCGACCTTCGCCGGATTCTTCGTCGCGTTCGACCTGGTGTTCGCCCTGTTGTACGACCTCGTTCCCGGCAGCGTCGCCAACCTGAATCCGCGCGGCTTCGTCGGCGCGTTCTTCTTCAGCGTCGAGACGCTGGCGACTGTCGGCTACGGCGACATGCACCCGCAGACGATCTACGGCCACGTGGTGTCGATGATCGAGGTGTTCGTCGGCTTGATGTCGCTCGCGCTGATCACCGGCATCATGTTCGCGCGCTTCTCGCGACCGCGGGCCCGCTTCCTGTTCGCGCGCCACGCCGTCGTGCGGCCGGTCGACGGCAGGAGCACGTTGATGCTCCGTGCCGCGAATGCGCGCCAGAACATCGTCCAGGAAGCCTCGGCGCAGCTGCGCATGATGCACGACGAGGTCACGGCCGAGGGGCTGCAACTGCGCCGGATCACGGATCTCGCGCTGGTGCGTTCGCAGCATCCGATGTTCGCGCTCGGATGGACCATCATGCACGTCATCGACGAGCGAAGCCCGCTGCGGGGAGAGACGGGCGAGTCGCTTCGCGCCAGGCGCGCCGTGTTCATCCTCAGCGTCAGCGGCACCGACGAGACGACCGGCCAGACCTTGATGGCCCGCGCCGAATATCAGGCGCGGGACATTCATTGGAACGCCGCGTTCCGCGACATCATGGAGGTCGGCGACGACGGCACGCTGCACTTCGACTATGGCAAGTTCCACGACCTGGAACCGCTGGCCGACTCCGCGGAGCGGCATCCGCGGCGCTAGGCGGCCGGAGTCGCGAGGCGGCTCACACGTGCGCGTTCACATTGCCGCCGGCCGATGCCATGCCGACGCCGGCGTTACCCTTCACGGTCTGCAGGAAGCCGCCGAGGAAGCTCGCGAGCGACGGCGCCGACGCCGACCCAGCGCCGCCGCCGGTCGCACCAGCCGTGCCGCCGGCCGCCTGCACCATGCCCGAAAATGCGCTCGATAGGTTCGAATTCGCGGCGCTCAACGTGCCGCCCGAACCGAGTTGCTGAATCAGCGTTTGCAGCGACGAGGCGAGACTGCCCGAATATTGACCGGAGGCCGCCGGCGTGCCGGATGCCGGCGCGGAGCCCAGACCGTCCTGACGCAGCGCCTGGAACAAAGCGTGTACGAATCCGTGGACCCCCGACGCCTGACCGGCGCCCGCCGGCGCGGTCGTCGCGGCCGCGCCGGTCACCGCGGTGCCGGTCGCACCGGCGGAATTCGCGCTCGCGCCGCCCGTCGGGGCCGCGGCGATCGATCCGATCAACTGCTCGAGCGATTGCAACAAATTCCCGAGCAGGCTCGCCCCGGTGCCTGCTCCGGCGGCGGCGACCCCGCCGCCACTGCCATCGTTGTCTCCGTCTGAATCCCCGCCGCCCTTCGGCTTGACGGACTGCGTGCTCAGCAGCGGTGCGAGCGTGGAAAGCCGTGAGGTCGCGGATATGCTGGACATGGGAACTCCTT
>JBBISV010000080.1:0-14233 GCA_037441085.1 Gammaproteobacteria bacterium
CCGCAGCGCGGCGCGACGCGGTCGCTGGCCGACGCTCGACGTCGGCGGCGGCTACACCCAGCTCAACCAGGCGCCGATCCTCGACATCGCGACCCCCTCGGGCCGGCTGCAGTCGCCGAAGATCTGGAAGCACGACGGCTATGCGACCGCGACCGCCGACCTCGCGGTGCCCTTGTGGACGTCGGGCCGGATCAAGGCCGCGATCGGCGCGGCCTCGGCCGGCGCGCGCGGCGCGGCCGCCGCGGAGGCGATGACCGACTCCGACGTGAAGCTCGCGGTCGCCTCCGCCTATGTCGACGTGTTCCGCGCCCGGCGCGCGCTCGCGGTCGCAGACTCCGCGCTCGCGAGCCTCAAGGCGCATGCCGACGACGTCGACGTCATGTACCGCAAACAGGCGGTTGCGAAGTCGGATCTGCTCGCGGCCCAGGTCGCGCTCGCCAACGCGACCGAGGAGCGCCTGCGCGCGGCCAACGCGCTCGCGATAGCCGACGCCGCCTACGACCGCTGGGTCGGCCAGCCGCTCGACCGGGTGCCGGATCTCGCCGCGCCCCCGCCCGCGCCGGCGGGCGACGGCCCGGTGGACGAACTGATCGCGCAGGCCGTGGCGCACCGCCCGGAACTCGCGGCGCTCGACGCCGAGCGCAGCGCCTACGAAGCCCGGGCGCATGCCGAGCGTGCGCAGACGCTGCCGCAGGTCGCGCTGCACGCCGGCTACAACCACTTCGACAACCAGATTCTCGACCGCCAGAATTTCGCGTCGGTCGGTGTCAGCGTGCAATGGCGGCTGTTCGACAGCGGCCAGGTGCGCGAGCGCGTCTCGGCGCTCGAGAGCCGCGCCGGCGCGGCGCGGAGGCAGGGCGACGACCTGCGCTCGAAGATCGCACTCCAGGTGCGGGTGAGCGTGATGAACCGGGACGAGGCGGCCGCGAGGCTGCGCGCCGCGGGACTCGCGGTGGCCGAGGCCGAGGAAAACGTGCGGGTCGCCGACGAGTTGTACCGCAGCGGCCTCGGCACCAACACCCAGGTGCTCGAGGCCGAGGCGCTGCGCGTCACGGCCCTGACGAACCGCGACACCGCGCAATACGACCTGCTGATCGCCGGCTACCGCATCGAAAGGGCCGTCGGCGACCTGTAGCGCGCGGCCGGCCGGCCGTTCAGGTCACCGGCGGCGAGCCGCCCTCGCGCGTGCGCCGTTCGACGTAGGCGTCCAGCTCCTCCACCACCGCCGGATCGCGCGCCGGCGCCGTGTAACGGTGCAGCGTGTCGCGCCAGATCGTGCTCGCCCGCTCGGTCGCGGTCTTCGCGCCGTCCTCCTCCCAGGTGCCGTAATTGCGCCAGTCGGAGACCAAGGGCGAGTAGAACGCGCTGCGATAGCGCTCCATCGTGTGGGCGCAGCCGAAGAAATGGCCGCCGGCGCCGACCTCGGCCACCGCCTCGACCGCGAGGTCGGGCGGCTCCGCGCCGACCGGCAGGAAGATCTCGGCGAACATCTGCAGCATCTCGATGTCCAGTATGAATTTCTCGTAGCTGGTCGTCAGCCCCCCCTCGAGCCAGCCGGCGGCGTGCAGGATGAAATTGCAGCCGCCGAGCAGCGCGCCCCACAGGCTCATCTGCGACTCGTACACCGACTGCGCGTCGGGCGTGTTCGATGCGGTCGCATTCGACGAACGCCACGGCAGTCCGATGTGCCGCGCCATCTGTCCGGCGCCGTAGGCCGCCTTCACGTATTCCGGCGTTCCGAACGCGGGCGATCCGGACTTCATGTCGACGTTGGACGTGAAACTGCCGTACACGACCGGCGCGCCGGGACGCACGATCTGCGCGAGCGTGAGGCCGGCGAGCGCCTCGGCATGGGCGAGCGTCAGCGCGCCGGCGATCGTCACCGGCGCCATCGCGCCGGCGAGCGTGAACGGGGTGATGATCAACACCTGCCCGGCGGTCGCGAAATCGATGATGCCGTCGGCCATCGGGATGTCGAGCTGCAGCGGCGAATTGGTGTTGATGACCGTGTACGTGTACGGTCGCGAGCGGAACTCCTCGGGCGACACGCGGTGCGCGATGCGCAGCAGCTCCAGGCTGTCGGCCACCTGCCCATGGCCGCGCGAATACACCAGCGGCACCTTGTCGCTCAGCATCAGCTGCGTGCGCATGAACTCCAGATGCCGCACGTGCACCGCCAGGTCCTGCGGCTCGGTCGCCCCGCCAAGCACGTGGATCACATCGAAGCTCTGGCACAGCTTGATCAGGTTGCGAAAGTCCTCGAGCGTGCCGGGGTGGCGGCCGCCCGCGGTGTCCATGACGTTCGGCGGTCCGGACGTCGGCGCGAAGGCGACGTGGCCGTCGCCGAGCGGCGCGTGCCGGTCCGGATCGAGCGCGTGCAGCGTGATCTGCTTCGGCGCGGTCGCGAGCGCCGCGGCGACGAGGCCGCGATCGATGCGCACGATCAGGCTCGCCTCGTCGACCACCGCGCCGGCCAGGCGATACCGCTCGCGGGCGTCGGCCGATAGCACCTTCATGCCCTGGCGTTCGAGCATCCCGAGCGCGGCCTCGTGCATCGCGGCGACCTGGTCGTCGGAAAAGACGCGCAGCGGCGTGAACGGATTGCGCAGGTGCCGGTAGAAGCGCGTGCGGTCGTAGACGGCGTGGGCATCGACAGCGGCGGCGGGCCGCCGGCGGCCGCGGCGCGCCGCGGGGATTTCTCGGTCACTCATCGAACATGCGCTCCTGGTGGCCTCGTGCGCGAGGTGGCGGCATTGTACGCCCCGGTGTCCGCGCGGCAGACGCTGCGTCGATGCCGTTTTTAGATTCGGCAATGCCAATTTGCGGCATTACAAACCGTTAATCCGGGAACTCCCCCGCCGCCTGTCGGTCTTTCGCGACTATCGACCGCGGTGCGATCAACCATTCGGGGGGCGGAACACGATGATCGAGCTCTACAACCTCACCCGGCGCTACGGCGACTCGATCGCCGTCGACGACGTGAGCTTCACGATCGGGCGCGGCGAGGTCATCGGCCTCCTCGGCCACAACGGCGCCGGCAAGACGACGATCATGAAAATGCTGACCGGATTCCTGGAGCCGACTTCGGGCAGGATCAGCATCGACGATCTGCAGATCGGGCGCGACACGCCGGCCATTCAGCGGCGCATCGGCTACCTGCCCGAGAACTGCCCGGTCTGGCCCGAGATGGCGGTCATCGAATTCCTCGAATACCAGGCCGCATTGCACGACGTGCCGCGCGAGCGCCGCGGCCGCGCGATCGCCGACGCGATACGCCGCACCGACCTCGCCGGCAAGGCGACCCAGTCGATCCAGACGCTGTCGCGCGGCTACCGCCAGCGCGTCGGCGTCGCGCAGGCGATACTGCACCAGCCCGACATCGTGATCCTGGACGAACCGACCAACGGCCTCGATCCGACCCAGATCCTGCACATGCGCGCGCTGATCGGCGAGCTCGCCCGGACCGCGACCGTGATCGTCTCGACCCACATCCTGCAGGAGGTCCAGGCCGTGTGCGCGCGCGTGATCATCCTGCGCGGCGGCCGCAAGGTGATCGACGCGCGGCTCGACGAACTGCAGGGCGAGGCGCGCCTGCTGGTGACGACCGACCGCGATGAGGCCGCCGCGCGGCCGGTGTTCACGGCGGTCGACGGCGTCCGCTCGGTCGCGCTCTTGGACTCCTCCGGCGGACAGTTCCGCTACGCGCTCGGCGCCGGCCCGGAGCTCGCGCCGGCGGTGGGCGCGGCGCTGCACCGCGCGGGCTTCGCGCTGCACGAGCTGGTGCGCGAACGGCGCACGCTCGAGGCCGTGTTCGCCGAGGCGAACGGCACATCGCAGACCGGGGAGGTGCGCAATGCTGCGTAAGACCCTGCTGATCGCCGCGCGGGAACTGCGCGGGTTCTTCTCCTCCCTCGCGGCGCTTTTGTTCCTCGGCGCCTTTCTCGGCGTGACCCTGTTCGTGTTCTTCTGGGTCGCGACCTTCTTCGCGCGCAACATCGCCGACGTGCGGCCGCTGTTCGAGTGGATGCCGGTCCTGCTGATCTTCCTGGTCTCGGCGCTGACGATGCGTTCCTGGGCGGAGGAGCGCCGGGCGGGCACCGTCGAGCTGCTGCTGACCTCGCCCACGGGCCTGACCGAACACGTGCTCGGCAAGTTTCTCGGGATCATGGGCCTCGTGCTGATCGCGCTCGCGCTGACGCTGCCGCTGCCGGTCACGGTCTCGCTCATGGGTTCGCTCGATTGGGGCCCGGTCGTCGGCGGCTACGTCGCGGCGGTCGTGCTCGCCGCCGCGTATGTGTCGATCGGCCTGTGGGTCTCCTCGCGCACCGACAACCAGGTGGTGAGCCTGATCGTCACCGCGGCGATCGCGGGCGCGTTCTACCTGATCGGCTCGAGCGCGCTGACCTCGCTCGCCGGCTATCGCGCCGGCGAGTGGCTCGACCTGCTGGGCGCCGGATCCCGCTTCGCCTCGATCACCCGCGGGGTGCTCGACCTGCGGGACATCTATTACTACCTGTCGATCACGGCGGTGTTTCTCGCGCTGAACCGGCTGAGCCTTCAGAAGCTGCGCTGGGCGGACAACGCGCCGCTCGCCGGCCACCGGCGCTGGTACCTGGCGACGCTGCTGCTCGCCGCGAACGCGCTCGCCGCGAACCTGTGGCTCGGCCAGATCGCGTGGGCGCGGGTCGACCTCACGCAGGATCATCTGTACACGCTGTCGCCCGCGACCAAGAACTACCTGTCGCAATTGCGCGAGCCGCTGCTGATCCGCGGGTATTTCAGCGCGGCCACCCATCCGCTGCTCGCCCCGCTGGTGCCGCAGCTGCGCGACCTGCTCGAGGAATACGCGGCGGCCGGCGGCGGGCGCGTGCACGTCGAATTCGTCGATCCGCACCTGCATCCCAGGATGGAGGCCGAGGCCGGCAACCGCTACGGCATCCGCCCGACCCCGTTCCAGGTCGCGAGCAAGTATCGAACCTCGGTCGTGAACTCGTATTTCGACGTGCTCGTCGCCTACGGCGATCAATACAAGGTCCTGAACTTCCGCGACTTGATCGACGTCAAGGAGCGCTCGGAGTCGGACATCCGCGTCGAGTTGAAGAACCCGGAGTACGCGATCACCAGCGCGATCCGCAAGGTGCTGGTCAGCTATCAGGCGGGGGGCGGCCTGTTCGACACGCTGCGGCGGCCGCTGACCCTCCACGGCTACCTCTCCGCGGACGCGCAGCTGCCCGATGCGCTGCAAAAGGCGCGGACCGCGCTCAACGCGGCGCTCGCCGACATACAGAAGGAATCGGACGGCAAGTTCAAGGTTTCCATGCAGGACCCGGACGGCGATCCCACGCTCGCGGCGACACTGACCCACAAATACGGGTTCCGGCCGATGGTCGCGAGCCTGTTGGATGAAAAGCCGTTCTGGTTCTACCTCGCGCTCGACGACGGCAAGCGCAGCGAGTCCGTGCCGCTGCCGGCGGCATTCGACCAGGCGGGCTGGAAGAACGCGGTCGAGGCCGCGATCAAGCGCTTCTCGCCGGGATTCCTGAAGACGGTCGCGGTGTACGCGCCGCAAAACGGCCGCGACTACTCGATGCTGCGCACGATGCTGAGCAACGGCGTGCGCTGGGAGGACGCGGATTTGACCGACGGCCGCGTGCCCGCCGATGCGGACATGCTGATGGTGCTCGATCCGCGCTCGCTCGCGCCGAAGCAGGTGTTCGCGATCGATCAGTTCCTGATGGAAGGCGGCACCGTGATGGTCGCGGCCTCGTCCGAGGAGGTCTCGCTGCAACAGGGAATCCTCGGCACCCCCGCCCACAGCGGCCTCGAGGACTGGCTCAAGGGCTACGGCCTGTCCTTGAGCAAGCGCCTGGTGCAGGACACGGCGAGCGGCGCGCTGCCGATCCCGGAGGAGCGCAACCTCGGCGGGATCGTGCTCAACGAGATCCAGCTGGTCAAATACCCCTACATCCTCGACGTGCGCGGTTCCGGCTTGAACGCGCATTCGCCGATCACGAGCAACCTCGGCCAGATCTACGCGCCGTGGGCGGCCGCGGTGCGGGTCGACGACAAGCTGAACGCCGGGCGGCAGGTCACCTCGCTGCTGCGTTCCTCGGCGGGCAGCTGGCTCGCCGACGGCTCGTCGCTGATGCCTGATTTCGAGCGCTATCCGTCGCTGGGTTTCGCGACCGGCAGCCCCCTGGCGTCGCAACCGCTCGCGGTCATGGTGCAGGGCCGGTTCGTCTCCGCGTTCAAGGGCAAGCCCTCGCCGCTGGTCGCGACCCCGGCGGCGACGCCGCCCGCGGCGCCCGCGCCGCAGGTCAGCGCCGTGATCGATCACTCGCCCGCGTCCGCGCGCTTGATCCTCGTCGGTTCGAGCGCGATGTTCGACGACCAGATCGACAATCTGATCAGCCAGACGCTCGGCACGCGCTACGTGAAGGGTCAGCAGTTCGCACAAAACGTGGTCGACTGGTCGCTCGAGGATCAGGGCCTGCTCAGCATCCGCAGCCGCGACCGGTTCGCGAGGACCCTGGATCCGATGAGCCGGTCGACGGAGGAGTTCTGGGAGTACCTCAACTACGGTCTCGCGCTCGGCGGACTGGTGGCGATCTGGCTGATCTCGCGGCGGCGCCGGCGCCGGATGCTCGCCGGACATCTGTCAATCTTGGCCGAGGGTTGAATCATGCAGCGATGGATACCCATGTTGGCGGTCGTCTTGTGCGTTCAGATCTTGATCGCCGGAGCGCTGTTCCTGCGCAAGGACGCATTGACGGGCGCGCCGCCCAACGCCGCCTTCGTGACGGCGCCGGTCCACGATGCCGATCACATCGTCATCGACGCGCAGCCCGCGACCGGCAAGCCCGCGGCGCCGATCGACCTGGCCCTGCGCAACGGCACCTGGCTCGTGCACAGCGAATTCGACGTGCCGGCGGACAAGTCGAAGGTCGGCGACCTGCTCGCGAAACTCGCCTCCCTGCGGCGCGGCCTGCCGATCGCCGACACGCCCGACGCCTTGCGCCGCTTCAGGGTGTCCCATGACCGCTTCGCGCGCCGCATCACGCTCGGCCGGGGCGGCAGGACGATCGCGACGCTATATCTCGGCGAATCGGCGGGCCTGCACAAGTCCGACGCCCGCAGCAGCGGCGAACACCAGGTATACACCGTCGGAATCGCGACCTACGACGTGCCGGCCGACGCCGGCGCCTGGATCCAGGCGGACCTGCTGCAGGTTTCCGCGGACAAGCTCGACTCCGTCGACATCACCGGAGCCGGCGGCACGCGGCTCGCGCTCACACGCAGCCTCGGCGCCGGCAAGGTGCCGGGCGCGTGGACGGCGACCGGTCTCGCGCGCGGACGCACGCTCGACGAGACCAAAGTCGCCTCGCTGGTGGACGCGATCGGCACGCTGCGCGTGCAGGCGGCGCTCGGCACGCAGGCGAACCCGGACTGGGGGACCCTCCATCCCTCGGTCGGCCTGACGTTCAAGGACGCGGACGGCAAGGTCCACACCTGGTCGCTGTCCAAGCCGAAGAGCGGCGACTATGTCGTGCTGAAGAGCGCCGGGCGGCCTTGGTATTTCTCCGTCGACGGGACACTGGCCAAGCCGCTGATGGATGCCGGCGCGCCCGCCGGGTTGGCGATGGTCCCGCCGAAGCCACAGCGGCCCGCCACGAAACCCCACCACCCGGCGGCTCGAAGCGCGCATTGAGGATCCGGGGAGGGGGTCGGATTTCCCTTACTCCCCTTGGCCGCGGCGTCGGCGTAGACTCGGTGCATTGCGGTTTGGCGATGCCCGAGCGCTATTGACACCAGAGACAGGTCAGCTGTCCACCGTCCGTCGCCGCCGACCGCGTCTACTTGGGAGTCTAAAATGCGAAGATATTTTCCGGCCCTGATCGCCGCCGCGGCGACGTTGGCGCTCGCCGCTTGCGGCGGCACCAACTCGCCCACCTCGGTGCAGAGCACCGCAACCACGCACGGCACGCTGGCGCTGAATCCACCGCTACGGATCGCGTCGCTGAACGCCGCGGCGTTGCAGGCGGATCTGTCGGCGAACGCCTCCGGCGCGCAGCTGCTGCAGCTGACCGGCGCGCCCGTGTGCGGCGTCGATTTCTATTATCTGAAATTCTGGACGACCGGCGCCGCGAACGAGTCGACCGAATCCTCCGGCGCGATGATGGTGCCGACCGGGAGCGCCGCGGCATGCACGGGCGCGAGGCCGATCGTGCTGTACGCCCACGGCACCCAGACCAACAAGGCGGCGGACATCGCCGACATCACCAACCCGTCCAACTCCGAGGGGGCCTTGATCGCGGCGATGTTCGCGGCGCAGGGCTACATCGTCGTGGCGCCGAACTACGCGGGCTACGACAGCTCGACGCTCGGCTACCATCCGTACCTGGACGCGGCGCAGTCCTCGGGTGAGATGATCGACATTCTCACCGCGGCACGCGCGGCGCTGCCGAACACGCTCGCGACCGCAACCGGCGACAACGGCAAGCTGTTCATCACCGGCTACTCCGAGGGCGGCTACGTCGCGATGGCGACGCAGCGCGCGCTGATCGCCGCGGGCAAGACCGTGACCGCCGCGGCGCCGATGTCCGGGCCCTACGCGCTCGAGGCGTTCGGCGATGCGATGTTCTTCGGAAAGGTCGATCTCGGCGCGACCGTGTTCGCGCCGCTGCTGACGACCGGCTACCAGCACGCCTATGGGAACATCTACGCCGCGACCACCGACGTCTACTCGTCAACCTACGCGAGCGGCATCGACACGCTGCTGCCCTCGACGACGCCGATCGGCACGATCTTCTCGAGCGGGCTCCTGCCGCAGACCGCGTTGTTCGACAGCACGACGCCGGTCGTGACCATTCCCGGCAATGCGACGCTGTCGGCCGAATTGACGGCCGCGCTCGCGGTGCCGAGCAATCCGAACGACCCGCTGACACCGCTGTTCGCGGCCGGCTTCGGATCGTCCTACCTGATCAACAACACCTACCGCGTGAGCTACGCGCTCGATGCCGCCCAGGACCCGGACGGCGCGGTGCCGACACCGATGGCCGGCGTGCCGCTCGCGGCCACGGTTCCCACCCAGACGCTGCGCAAGGCGTTTTACCTGAACGACATGCGCAACGGCCCCTGGGCGCCGAATTCGCCGACGCTGCTGTGCGGCGGCGATCAGGATCCGACGGTGTTCTTCAGCGTCAACACGGGCACCATGGCGGCGTACTGGAGCGCCCTGCCCGCGGGTCTGGTCACGGTGCTCGACGTGAACGCGACCCCGGCCGGCCCGTTCGCGGCCGTGCAGACGGCGTTCCAAGGCAGCCAGGCGGCGGAACTCGCCTACCTCGAGTCGGCGGCGGGCGGCGGCAACTCGCCGGCGGCGGCCGCACAACTGCTCGTCGAGGGCTACCACAGCGCCGTGGCCCCGTTCTGCAGCCTCGCGGCGCGTTCCTTCTTCAGCCAGTTCTAAGGGGATCGCCATGTACACAAGAAAAATCACCTCATGCGCCGCTCTCGCCTGCCTGTCGCTCGCGCTGCTCGCGTCCGCGCCGGCGCCGGCCGATCAAGCGCCCGACAACAGCGTCCGCCTCGGCATGTACGCGGTGTTCTATCACGCGACCGCGGACGATCTCAGCGGCCCCTACGTGCCGCCGGGCGTGAACATCAACGTGCACGACGTGCAGACCCTGTACGCCGCGTACGTGCGGCGCCTGTCGACGCACTTCGACGTGGAACTCGCGTTCGGCGTGCCGCCGAAAACGGAGACGGTCGGCAAGGGCCCGGCGACCCTGGGCTCGGTGCCCTACAACGGTGTCGTGATCTCGAGCGCGCGATGGTTCGCGCCGACGGTGCTGCTGGAGTACGAATTCCTGGGCGACAACTCCCCGGTTCGTCCGTACATCGGCGTGGGCGTCAACTACACCACGTTCTACGACCGCCAATCGACCGCGGCCGGCAATGCCGCGAGCGGCGGCCCGACCCGTCTGTCGCTGACCCCGTCGGTGGGACCCGCGGCCACGGTCGGCCTCGCGTATCACGCCGGTGGGCACTGGAACACCTACATTTCGTACTCGATCTCGCGGGTCAACTCGGACCTGACCGCGGAGACCGCCGGCGTGATCCGTCACACGCGGATCAAGTTCGGACCTCAGGCGCTGGTGCTGTCGGTGGGCTATTCATTCTGAACCGTGACCGCTGAACCGGGCCGCGGCCGCGGGGTCTGCGCGGTATTCGTGACCTATCACCCCGACGCGCAGTTCGCGCTGCGCGTCGGGGCGGTGGCCGCCCAGGTGGGCGGGGTGGTCATCGTCGACAATGGGTCCGACGGCGCGGCGCTCGCCGAGCTGCGTCGTCTGGCGCTCGACCCCGCGGTGACGCTGATCGAAAACGGCGCCAATCTCGGTGTAGCGCAGGCGCTCAATCTCGGCGCACGAGAGGCCGCCGCCCGCGGCTTCGACTGGGTTCTAACGCTGGACCAGGACAGCTGGGTCGCGCCCGGCCTCATCGAAGCCATGTTCGCGGTCCGCGCCGCCCATCCCGAACCGGAGCGCCTCGCGGTGCTCGGCGCCGGCTTCGAGGAGGCGGCGGCTCCGGCGGCGTCCGCGGGGGCCGCGCCGCGCGAGCCCTGGGAGGACGTCGAATCGGTGATCACCTCCGGCTCGCTGTTCGCGCTCGCCGCCTATGACGCGATCGGCCCGTTCCGCGACGACTTTTTCATCGACTACGTCGATACCGAATTCTGCTTTCGCGCGCGCGCGCTGGGCTACCGGGTCGCGAGAACCCGGCGCGCGCTGATGTCCCACGAGATCGGCGCACCGACGCGCCACCGCGTGCTCGGCGCCGTGAAATGGACCACCAATCACTCGGCCGACCGGCGCTACTACATCGCCCGCAACGACACCGTGATGCTGCGTGCACACGGCCGCTATCGCCACGGCGGCTGGGCGCTGAAGAGCCTCGGCCGGCGGCTGCGAACCTGCAAGCGCGTGCTGCTGTACGAACGCGACAAGGGCCCCAAGATCGCGGCCACGCTGCAGGGGTGGTGGCACGGCGTGCGCGGCCGCATGGGACCCCGGGCGGGCATCCGACTCCCCGGCCGATAACCCCGCCGACACCCCGCCGGCGACCGGTTTTGTGACGCCGTGGACGGCGCCGCACCGCGAAAATCGCCAAAATCCTTCCATTAAAACGGGCCGGCGGCTGGATTGGCCGCCCGGGGTCACCGGGCGGCCGGATCCCCAGGCATCACCGTAGGAGACGGCACACGGACAGTTTGATCGATTCGCTTCGCACCGAACTCGGCTGCGCGCACGTGCTCACGTTCGCACCGCGGCTGTTCGTCGAGCGTGTACAACCGCCGCCCACCGAGGAGGCGGACCTGCGGATGGTGGACGCCTTGCTGCGCCAGTTCCTGTGGCCCTTGATGCGCGACGGCGCCGCCGCGCGCGTGCTCAACCGCGTGCGCATGAAGCGCGACGGCGCGGTGCTGCCGTACCGGATCCTCGTGACTCCCTTGGTCGCCGCGGAGCCCGGGGCCGGATTCCTCGCGGCGCTGCGCACCCAGGAACAGGAGCCGTACGCGGACGCCGACCTGGCGATCCTCGCCGCCGCCGCCCCGAAGCTGTGGCGCGGCCTGCAGACGCGCCTCGATGCCGGCACCGGGCTGCTCAGCTGGCCCGCGTTCGAGGCCGAGCTCGCGGCCAACATCCGGCCGCGCGCCAACACCAGCGTCGTCTATGCGAACCTGGATCAGATGCACGCGATCAACGACATGCTCGGCTTCGGCGCCGGCGACGAGGTGATCCGCCGCGTCGGCCGCCTGTGGCACGAGCAGCTGCCGCCGCAGGATGCGGTCGCGACGCACCTGTCCGGCGACCGGTTCGCCGCGGTCCTGTTCGATCACACGCTGAACCAGGCCCGCAGCTGGTGCGAGCAGGCGCGCGAGGCGATCGCGGCGCTGTGCTTCGACGACATGCAGCCCGGCATCAAGGCGAGCTTCGGCGTGGTCGCGGTGCCGACCGGGCACCCGGTGCAGCACGCGCTCGCGGCGGCCGAGACCGCGTGCCGCGTCGCCAAGGACCGCGGCCGCAACCGGGTCGAAATCTACGACATCGGCGATCACACGATGATCCGGCGGCACGAGGCGGTGCGCGAGTCGCGCGCGCTGATCGAGGCGCTGGAAGGCGACCGGCTGGCGCTGCACGCCCAGTCGATCGTCGCGCTGGCGCCGCAGGCGCGGCCCTACCATTATGAAATCCTGGTGCGCATCCAGGACATCGACGGAGAGTTCGTGTCGATCGCCGGATTCCTCGACGCCGCCGAGCGCTACCAGGTGCTGGAGCGGCTCGATCGCTGGGTGGTGTCGAACGCGGTGCACGCGCTCGCCCCGGTCGCGGCGCAGCTGCGCGCCCTCGGCGCGAGCTTCTCGCTCAACGTGACCGGGCAATCGCTGAGCCAGCCCGAGTTCGCCGATTTCCTGCGCGCCGAGATGAAGCGCCACGACATACCGCCCGGCCTGCTGGATTTCGAACTGACGGAGATCGCCGCCGCGCGCAACTTGAACGCGACCCGGCGCTTCATCGCGCGCATGGCGGAGATCGGCTCGCGCGTCGCGCTCGACGATTTCGGCACCGGCGTCTCCTCGCTGGTGCACTTGAAGGACCTCGATGTCTTCCGGATCAAGATCGACGGCAAATTCGTCCGCGACATCCTGCACAACGCGCGCTCGCGCGCGCTGATCCGGGCCCTGGTGCAGATCGCCGACGAACTCGGCCTCGACACCGTGGCCGAATTCGTCGAGGACGCGGCGATCGCCTCAGGCGTGCGCGATCTCGGCGTGCACTACGCACAGGGCTACTTCTATTCGCGCGCGCGTCCGCTCGGCGACATCGTCGCCGAGCTTTGCGCCGCCATCCCGGCCGCCCTGCCCGCCGCGGCTCCCGCGCCCCGCACCGCCGCGACCGCCTGACGGCGGCGCGCGCTTTTCGGTAAGATACCCGCCCGAATGTTGTCCGGTGGGAGAGTCTCCATGAAGCGTTTGATCGCCGCCTGCGCCGCCCTCGTCTGCGCCCTGTTCGCCGGCACGAGCCTCGCCGCGGGCGGAACCCTGCGGATCCTCACCTGGGCGGACTACGCGCCGCGCAACGTCATCGCGGAGTTCGAGCGCCAGACCGGCATCCGGGTCGAGGTGACGATCTCGAACAACGAGGAGATGATCTCCAAGCTGCGCGCGACCGGCGGCGCGGGCTACGACCTCGCGCAACCCTCGCAGGACCGCATCCTCGGCCCCCAGCAGGAATTCGGGATCTACAAGCCGCTCGACCTGAGCAAGGTGAATCTCGGCGAGTTCCGGCCGTCGCTGCTCGCGATCACGCGCCGGACGACGACGATCGGCGGCAAGGCTTACGCGCTGCCCTACCTGTTCGGAACCGACGGATTGGTCGTCAACACGAAGGCGGCGAGCGTCGCCGATTATCCGGACCTGTGCAAGCCGGCGTTGCGCGGCAGGGCCGCGGTGCGCCTGAAGCGGCCGACGCTGATGGCCTTCGCGTTCGCGATGGGACAGGATCCGTTCGCGCTCTACGGCAACATCCCGGCGTACACCGCGTTGATGAACCGGGTGGGCGCGGCGCTGATCGCCTGCAAGCCGAACTTCAAGTTCTTCTACGACAACAAGGACCAGCTGTTGAACGCGTTCCGCAACGGGGAAGTCGTCGCCGCGATGATGTGGGACACCGGCGGCTGGACGCTGAACCGCGAGAATCCGAGCATCCGTTTCGTCGTGCCGCGATCCGGCGCGCTCGGCTGGCTCGACACCTTCGCGTTGCCGGCGCGCGGCCGCAATGACGCCGCCGCCTACGCCTGGATCAACTTCACGATGCAGCCGCGGATCGCCGCGCAAATCGTCCAGTCGGTCGGCAGCTTCTCCGCGGCCCAGGGCGCGGAGCCGTTCATCGACCCGAAGTTGAAGGCGCAGTATTCGGCCGCCTTCCCGACCGAGGCATCGCTCGACCGGATCCACTGGTATCCGGCGATTCCGGCCGGCCTCGAACAGATCGAAGGGCGCGTGCTGGATCGGATCAAGGCGGCGGATTGACCGCGGCGCCGGCGGCGCGGGCATCGGCGCGCGTGCGCCGCCGCCCGCGCCACGCGACGAACCAGCGTTCGACCAGCGGGCGCAGCGACGGATAGAGCGGCGCGAGCCGCAGCGCCAGCCGCAACAGCCGCCGCGGAC